>DAOMOV010000086.1:0-5502 GCA_035444505.1 Terrimesophilobacter sp. | reverse complement strand
GACATGATCCAGCCTGCCAGCATCGACGTGCGGCTCGACCACTACTTCCGGCTGTTCGACAACCACAAGTACCCCCACATCGACCCCGCCCAGGATCAGCCCGAACTGACCCGACTCGTGGAGGTCGACCCCGGGCATCCGTTCATCCTGCACCCCGGTGAGTTCGTGCTCGGCTCCACCTTCGAACTCGTCACCCTCCCCGACGATGTCGCCGCGCGGCTCGAGGGCAAATCGTCCCTCGGGCGCCTCGGGCTGCTCACTCACTCCACGGCGGGCTTCATCGATCCCGGCTTCTCGGGTCACGTCACCCTTGAGCTCAGCAACGTCGCGACCCTGCCGATCACCCTGTGGCCGGGGATGAAGATCGGGCAGCTCTGCTTCTTCCGCATGAGCTCCGCAGCGGAGAACGCGTACGGGTCCGACAAGTACGGTTCCCGCTACCAGGGCCAGCGCGGCCCCACCGCGAGCCGGTCGCACCAGAACTTCCACCGCACCGACACCACCCGCTGAATACACAGCGGAGACCCGCGCTACGGGTCTCCGCTGTGGTTCCGTCGGTCTCGATACGATCGCTTGCGCGATCACTCGACCGGCGGGAGCGTGTTTGACCGGACGATCACTCGAACGCTCAGAGTGTTGAGTCGGCCAGGTTGTGGGCGAGCGCCCGCAGGGTGCGGCGCGTCGTCTCCAGATCGGCGTCAGGGATGCCCGCGGTCGAGCGCTCCTTCAGCGCGGCGAGGGCCTCGCGACCGGCGGCGAGCACGGCGGCACCCTGCTCGGTGACGCTCAGGGTGCCGTTGGCATCCTTGGCGATGAGCCCGCGCTCCTCGAGGTCGGCGAGCTTTCCCTCCAGCGTGGGGCGACGGCGTGCGCCGGCCTCACCCGAGAAGCCCTCGGACCATTTGTGCCCCTTGTGGCGCATCCGATGTCCGCGGCCGACGCGACCGGCGGTGCGAGCCTTGTGCTCTTCCATGCGGCGGGTCCGGCGCTCGGCGAGCGCGTCGGCAGTCTGCGGTTCTCGTTCGAGTACCGCCAGGAGCCGCAGGTCGCGGCGCGAGACTCCTGCGTCGTCGAGGCCCGCGCGGACGGCGGCTCGGGTGCGGTGCGAGACGGCGGTGGCCAGGCGGCCGAGCGAGATCTCGCGGTGGTTCTGGTTGTCAGTGCTGTTGTGGTTATTGTGCGTAGTCATGTGACCCGCCTTTCTGAAAGTCTGTGTCTTTCGCTGTTCCGTGAAGGCCTGTTCGACCACTCACGACTTGCATGTTACATTACAAGTAGATGTATGATGACATACATGAATCCCAGAAGTCAAGTCGGCGACACCCCATCCGCTGTTGACCGCATCGATGCCGCGCTCGCTGAGCTGCGTCGAGTGGGTCGTCCGCATCGCTCAGCTCGTGACCATCAGGGTCTGCGCAGCCATGCTCAGCATCGTGGACAACGCGAACACTCGCGGCACGCAGGCCTCGCCCGCCACCGCATGCTCGCGGTCCTCGCGGAGTGCCCGGGTCTCGGAGTGACGGAGATCGCCGAGGCGGTCGGGGTGGATCAGCCGAGGGCGAGTCGGCTCGTCAACGATGCGACCGATGCGGGTCTGCTCCGCCGCGGCCCTGACCCGCGTGACGGCAGGCGCAGCGTCGTCGAACTGACGACTGGTGGTCGCGAGCAGCTGGAGAGCACACTGCGTGAGCGGCGAGCCGCGGTGGAGGCGGGTCTGAGGGGGTTCAGCACAGACGACGCTGCGGCACTGGCCGAGTTGCTCGAGCGCTTTGTCGTGGGCCTTCGAGACGCGCGCGGCACATAGTGGCGAAGGGCATTTCTGGCCTTCGCGTGCCGCCAGCGGCGACCGTCGTCTCGGCGGGCGGAAGCGTATCTCGAAACCAGCTCTAGACCCGGTTGTCTGACCAGCCGAGGTTGCGAGCCATGCGATCGAGTACGGCGATGGTGGTGTTGTAGGCGTCGGGGTCGATGCCTTCGGTGCTGAGCGCGCGCAGTCCGTCGACGAGTTCGGAGATGCGGTTGAAGGCGGAGGTTCCGCGCTCGGTGAGTGCGAACGAGCCGCCCCTGTCGGCGACCCATTCGCTCTCGACGAGTTCGCCGACGTGGTCGGTGACCGTTTCACCGCCCGCCGTGTCCAAGAAGGGACCAAGGGCGGATGCGAGCTCAAGCATGCTGGCAGGTCCGCGGGCGAGTACGCCCATGAGCTGCCACTGGCGCCTCGTGATTCCGTGCTCTTCGAGAGAGTCGGAGAACTGCTTGTCGAGGAGCTGATCCACGAGTTTCAGCCAGAACCCGATTGGCCGTGACTCGGTCATGTCTTGACCCTACGAGACCCTCAACCGATATACAACGTCCGCAAACTGGGGTCACGAAGCGTCGTGGCGCTCTTTCACGGGAAGCAGGAGCACGAGCCCGACGATGAGCACGAGCACGATGCCGAGGATGCCGAATGTCGCCGAACTCGTGATGCTGATGAACAGCACCCACGCCGACGAGGCCATCCAGCTCGCCGCGCGACCGGTCGTGGCGTAGAGACCGAAAATTTCGCCTTCGCGCCCAGCGGGGGTGACGCGTGCGAGGAAGGAGCGGGCCGCTGCTTGGGCGGGGCCGACGAACGCGGTGAGGATGAGGCCGCCGACCCAGAACACAATCGTGCCCATGTCGACGAGCAGGAAGATGAGCAGGCCCGCGATGATCATGCCCGTGAGCGCGCCCACGATCACGCGTTTGGGGCCGATCGCATCATCGATGCGACCGACAATTATCGTGGACACCCCGGCGATGAGGTTAGCGGCGATGCCGAAGATGACGAGATCGAGGAAGCCGAAGCCGAACACGAGTCCCGCGATGATGGCGCCGTAGGCGAACACGCCGCCGAGGCCGTCACGGAACACGGCACTCGCGAGGAGGAACCAGAACGTGGGCCTCGTCTCGGGAGACTTGAAGAGCGCGACGACATCTTTGACCAGGATCACGTAGGACTTGAAGAAGCCGACCTTGCGCTCGGGGCGACCCAGAGAGGGCTCGGGCACGTTGAGGAAGATCGGAATCGAGAAGATGATCGCCCAGACAGCGCAGCCAACAGCGATGAGACGGAACGGCAAGCCATTGTCTTCGGGGAGCCCGAACCAGTCGGTCATGTAGAACACGATGACGATGACGAGCGCGACGATGCCGCCGAGGTAGCCAAAGCCCCAGCCGAGGCCGGAGATGCGCCCGACATTCTTGGGGTTGGCGATCCCGATGAGCATTGCGTTGGAGTTCACGGCGGCGATCTCGCCGAACACAGAGCCCGCCGAGATGAGTGCGACACCGAGCCAGAACAGGGTGGGGGTGGGCTCGACGAACCAGAGCCCGAACATGCAGAGAATGAGTGCACCGGTGCCGATTCCGAGCCACAGCTTTTGACGTCCGGCTGCGTCGGCGCGCTGCCCGAGTACGGGTGCGAGCAGGAGGATGGCGATGCCGGCGACCGTGCCGCCGAGCCCGAGCCCTGAGGCGAGGCCAGCTTCCGCGGCGGTGCGCACGGGGTCGTCTTCGGCGAGCGCGGCGATCTCCGGCGGCAGGAACTGGTCGGTGACGAGATACAGTGCGGTGAAGATGAAGGTGAGGATGACGGTGTTGAACGGCTGGGTCGCCCAGTCCCACAGCGCCCAGGAGTACACCTGCTTCTTGGGGGCGGGCGTCTCACCACGCAGTTCGAGGCCGATGACGGCTACGGCGTCGGTGTGTGCGGCGGCGGGGAGTTGGGGTGCAGCGGATGCCTGTGTCTCGTCAGTCATGCGATCAGGCTAGTGTGCGGCGGTGTCGTGTGGGGAGAGCGGGGGTGAAATGTCGCTCCCGGCGTGCCCCCCATTCGGTGGCTTGAGTCGAGGCGGCTCAAGGTTTGCTGGGAGAACTTGACCGCGGCATCCGTTTCTGTGAAACTTGAGTCTGTGCGACTCAACTCGCACCCATGACTGTCAGCAGTACCAATTCAGCACCAAAGGAGAAAGAGCGCATGGCTCGAGCAGTAGGAATCGACCTCGGAACCACCAACTCGGTGGTCGCGGTCCTCGAAGGCGGAGAACCCGCCGTCATCGCCAACGCGGAAGGCTTCCGCACCACCCCCTCGGTGGTGGCCTTCACGAAAGATGGTGAGGTGCTCGTCGGGGAGACCGCGAAGCGCCAGGCCGTGACGAACGTCGACCGCACCATCGCCTCGGTCAAGCGCCACATGGGCACCGACTGGACCGTCGGCATCGACAGCAAGAAGTACACCCCCCAGGAGATCTCGGCGCGCATCTTGCAGAAGCTCAAGCGCGACGCCGAAACCTACCTCGGTGAGACGGTGACGGATGCCGTGGTCACCGTTCCGGCGTACTTCAACGATGCGGAGCGTCAGGCGACGAAGGAAGCCGGTGAGATTGCCGGCCTCAATGTGCTGCGCATCATCAACGAGCCCACTGCTGCGGCCCTGGCGTACGGTCTTGACAAGGGCAAAGAGGACGAGTTGATTCTCGTGTTCGACCTTGGTGGTGGAACGTTCGACGTTTCGCTGCTCGAGGTGGGCAAGGACGACGAGTTCTCCACGATTCAGGTGCGCTCGACCTCGGGCGACAACCGCCTCGGCGGTGACGACTGGGACCAGCGCATCGTCGACCACCTCATCAAGCAGTTCAAAGACACCACCGGTGTGGATGTCTCCAAAGACAAGATTGCGCTGCAGCGCCTCAAGGAGGCCGCGGAGCAGGCGAAGAAAGAGCTGAGCTCTTCGACGAGTGCGAGCATCCAGCTGCCGTACCTGTCGCTCACTGAGAGCGGACCGGCGAATCTCGATGAGACCGTCACCCGTGCTCAGTTCGAGCAGATGACGAGCGACCTGCTCGACCGCACGAAGAAGCCGTTCGAAGACGTCATCCGTGAGGCGGGCGTCAAGGTGGGTGACATCGCCCACGTCGTGCTCGTCGGCGGCTCCACCCGCATGCCCGCCGTCACCGAGCTGGTGAAGAAGCTCACCGGCGGCAAGGACCCGAACAAGGGTGTCAACCCTGACGAGGTCGTCGCGGTGGGTGCCGCCCTGCAGGCTGGCGTGCTGAAGGGTGAGCGCAAGGACGTGCTGCTCATCGATGTCACCCCGCTCAGCCTCGGCATCGAGACCAAGGGCGGCATCATGACGAAGCTCATCGAGCGCAACACCGCGATTCCCACGAAGCGCAGTGAGACGTTCACGACGGCGGATGACAACCAGCCGTCGGTGGCGATTCAGGTGTTCCAGGGTGAGCGCGAGTTCACTCGCGACAACAAGGCGCTCGGCACGTTCGAGCTCACCGGTATCGCCCCGGCCCCGCGCGGGGTGCCGCAGATCGAGGTCACGTTCGACATCGATGCGAACGGCATCGTGCACGTCGGTGCGAAGGACAAGGGCACCGGCAAGGAGCAGTCGATGACGATCACGGGCGGATCCTCGCTCGCGAAGGAAGACATCGACCGCATGGTGCGCGAGGCCGAGGAGCACGCCGC
>DAOMOV010000085.1:0-8071 GCA_035444505.1 Terrimesophilobacter sp. | reverse complement strand
GCCTTCGCCATGACGGGAATCGAGACGGATGCGATGATCGCGTCGATGAGGTCTGGGTCGCTCATGCGCGCCACACCGCCCTGCGAGCGGATGTCTGCGGGAACACGCTCGAGGGCCATGACCGCGACGGCGCCGGCATCCTCGGCGATCTTCGCCTGGTCGGCCGTGACGACATCCATGATCACCCCGCCTTTGAGCATTTCGGCGAGCCCTCGCTTGACGCGGCTCGAGCCCTGTTCGGTGGTGGTGTTCTTCGTCTTGGCCATGCCCTCTATGCTACTCGTCGCCGTGGGTGCGCCATGCCTCAGCGATGGCCTCACGAACCTCGCCGAGGAGCCGCGGAAGAGCTTTGGTTCCGGCGATGATGGGGAAGAAGTTCGCATCGAGCGACCAGCGGGGAACGATGTGCTGATGCAAGTGCTCCGCGATTCCGGCGCCAGCGATGCGTCCCTGGTTCATTCCGAGGTTGAAACCGTCGCACTTGGCGACACCGCGCACGACCTTCATCGCGGTCTGGGTGAGCTGCCCGATCTCGGTCACTTCTTCTTCTGTGGCATCGTCATAAAGCGCAACATGACGATACGGGCACACGAGCAGGTGCCCGGAATTGTAGGGGAAGAGGTTGAGCAGCACGTAGGCGTGGGTGCCGCGGTGCACGATGAGTGCTTTCTCGTCGGTCATGCTCGGGGCGAGGCAGAACGGGCAGGCGTCTTTCGCAGGCTGTTGTCCCTCTTCGATGTAGACGATGCGGTGCGGGGTCCACAGCCGCTGAAACGCGTCGGGTACGCCAGCGAGGTGTGAGCTTCGTTCCGCATCGGCGAACTCATCGTTGTCGTAGTTGCCCACGCTAGACCTGCGCTTTCGACTCGATCGCGTTGAGGATGCGGTCGATCGCCTCGGTCACTGGCACACCATTGTCTTGGGTTCCGTCTCGGAAGCGGAAGCTCACCGAGCCGTTCGCAGCATCCTCGGCACCGGCGATCAGCTGGAACGGCACCTTCTGCAGTGTGTGGGTGCGGATCTTCTTCTGCATCCGCTCGCTCGAGGTGTCGAGTTCGGCACGCACACCACGCTCGCGCAGCTTCTCGATCACACCGCCCAGATACTGCTCGTGCTCTTCGGAGACGGGGATGCCCACGACCTGCACGGGCGCCAACCACACCGGAAATGCCCCCGCATAGTGCTCGAGCAGGATGGCGAAGAATCGCTCGATCGAGCCGAAAAGTGCTCGGTGAATCATGATGGGGCGCTGTCGGCTGCCATCGGCTGCCGTGTATTCGAGGTCAAAGCGTTCCGGCAGGTTGGGGTCGACCTGCACGGTGGAGAGCTGCCAGGTGCGCCCGATGGCGTCCCTGGTCTTGAGGTCTATTTTGGGACCGTAGAAGGCGGCCTCACCGGGAACCTCGGTGAGTGCCAGGCCACTCGCCTTGGCGACGTTGCGGAGGGCATTGGTGGAGTGCTCCCAGAACTCGTCGCTGCCGATCCACTTCTCTTTCTCGTCATCGCGCATGGAGAGTTCGAGTTCGAAGTCGTCCAGACCGAAGTCGCGCAGCATGGAGATGACGAAGTCGAGCACTTTGCTGACCTCACCCTCCAGCTGGTCTTCGGTGACGAAGAGGTGTGAGTCGTCCTGGGTGAAGCCCCTTACCCGGGTCAGGCCGTGCAGTGCGCCGGAGAGTTCATTGCGGTAGACAGTGCCGTTCTCAGCGAGTCGAAGGGGCAGGTCGCGGTAACTGCGGGAGCGCTCCTTGTAGATGAGGATGTGCATGGGGCAGTTCATGGGCTTGAGGTAGTAGTCGACGCCCTGCTTGCTGATGTGTCCGTCAGCATCGCGTTCCTCGTCCATGACGATGGGTGGGAACATGCCGTCCTTGTAGGTGACAAGGTGGTTGGACTGCAGGAATAGCTCGTCCTTGGCGATGTGCGGCGTGTACACGTAGGTGTAGCCGGCGGCGATGTGTCGGCGCCTGGCGTGCTGCTCGATCTCGCCGCGCACTATCCCGCCTCGGGGGTGCCATACGGAGAGGCCTGATCCGATCTCCTCGGGGAACGAGAACAGATCGAGCTCGCGGCCGAGTTTGCGGTGGTCGCGCTTGGCGGCCTCTTCCATGCGGGTCTGGTACTCGCGAAGCTCGTCCTTGCTGGGCCACGCAGTGCCGTAGATGCGCTGCAGCTGCGGGTTCTTCTCTGAGCCTCGCCAGTAGGCCGCGGCATTGCGCAGGAGCGCCCAGCCGTTTCCGATCATGCGGGTGTTGGGCAGATGGGGGCCGCGGCAGAGGTCTTTCCAGTGAACGTCGCCGGTTCTGCCGTCGGTGTTGTCGTAGATGGTCAGTTCTGATCCGCCGACCTCGACCGATTCGTTGTCGGTACCGCTGTCGGCCCCACCTTTGAGGCCGATCAGTTCGAGCTTGTAGGGCTCGCCCGCGAGTTCAGCGCGTGCTTCGTCGTCGGTGACGACGCGACGCACGAAGCGCTGCCCCTGTCGGACGATGCGGTCCATGGCCTTGGTGATGGCCTTGAGATCGTCAGGGGTGAACGGCTCGTCGACGTCGAAGTCGTAGTAGAACCCGTCGGTGATGGGGGGGCCGATTCCCAGCCTCGCTTCGGGGTTGATGGACTGCACGGCCTGGGCCAGCATGTGCGCAGTGGGGTGGCGCAGTATGTCAAGCCCGTCAGGAGAGTCAATGGTCACCGGTTCGACGGCGTCGCTGTCAGTGACGGCTGCCGCGAGGTCGCGCAACTCGCCGTTGACTCGCATCGCGACGATGTCGCGGTCGCTGTACAGGTCGAATCCGGTCTTGGTGCTCACGCGTCAACTCTACTTGCGCGACACGGGCCGACCCGCCCACCTGGTGGTGGCGTGGTCGGCCCGCGGACGCACTGCTTAGCGGTTGAATCCTTCGCTCGGGTAGCCGCCGATGTACGAGAGCATGCGGGTTGCGACGAACCCGCTCGCGTAGGACTCGAGCGCGGTGAAACGATCGCTGACATCACCCTCACGATTGACGTTGGCGTCCTCGAAGCTGGCAATGGCGAGCACCGGGCTGGATCCATTGGCCTCGAGGATGGAGATGCTGCGAGCCATCTGGGTCTTCGCGAGCTCGAGGGCGCGAGACAGGATGATCTCGTTCTCCACTCCGACAATGTTGAAACCGTCGTCGAGCTGGGTGTTGCCACCGTACTTCTCAATGAGCACTGCGTTGCGCGAGTAGTTGAGGAAGCCGTAACCCATGGCGGCGTACGCGGAATTGGGGCTTCCCTCACCGATGTACTGCTGCAGGCCGGGAATGTAGAGGTTGGCCGAGTAGGCGAGGGCGACGCCGACGTCGATGTTCATGACGTGATTCAGCATGGCCTCATTGGAGATCCCGTTCGCTTCTGCGGCCGGCTGGATGGTGGTCACCATGAAGGCGTTCCAGTTGGCGTCGGCGGAGCGGCGGAAGAAGGATCCGATTGCCTGGATGTCGACAGCGGGGTTGATGGCCGCGCTCGTGTTGTCGCGTCCGACGTCGAAGATGGCTCGGGCACCGTTGACTTGGCCACCGGCGAACTCGAACAGGATGATCGGCCAGATGGATGCCTCGGCAATCTGCTCGATGCTGCCGTACACCCCTTCGTTGGCATCCTGGATGAGCTGCGACAGCGCGTTGGATGCGTACTGGGAGAGTGCAAGCGCGTCGAAGGTGTTCCCGTAGGCGGTGATGAGTGCTTCCGCATCGGTGAGAGTCTTCGGTGCGTAGCTGCCCAGGGTGTCGAGGTAGGCGTTGACGACGGTGACGTTCGTCTCTGCGGCCGACAGCTTCTGGTTGAGCGCGTCGATTCCCAGGCGAAGTGTCTGTTCGACAGCCTGGTAGGTCTTAGTGACCGCGGTCATGAGCAGGTTTGCGTTGAGTGCCTTGACGAAAGCACCGGCCTGAAGGCCCTGCGATTCGAGACGACGCGCATCGTCACCGTACTCCGCGGCGCTGAGGTAGAGACCCCATCCGTGGTCTTGGATGACGGCGTCGAGCGAGAAGAAGTCGTTGACTGCCTGGTCAAACCCGGCGAGCTCCGTTGCGGTGGCGTTGCGCAGCTTCGTGCGCATCTCCTCATTGTTCTTGGGTTCGGGTGCGCTGGCCGGGGCGGGAAGTTCGGAACCGGTCAGGTGCTGATATGCCTCGTAGATGTTGGACACCTCGACGACCTCGATGCCGCCGGTGGCTCCGAGGGCGACGACATCGACCGAGTTGCCCTCATTATTGGTGGAATTGCGCTGCCCTTGGGGGATGAGGATCTTGGTGAACTTGCCCGAATCGATAGCGCCCTGAATCTTCTGCGGGATTCCGCCCACGGGGCCGACAGCGCCCGTAGGGAGAATCGTGCCCGTCATGGTGACATCTTCGATGAGATTGTGACCGAGGAGGAGAGAAAGCACGCCAGCCGTGCTGAGTGCGCCGGCGCTGGGGCCGTCGACTCGCCCGGCGATCTCGAAACGGTAGTGGTTGTCGAGGTTGGCCCCGGTGAGAATGGTGGCGATCGTCACCGAGTTCCACGCTGCGCCGCGCATCATGTCGCCGAGTCCGCTGACTTCATTCTCGGAGATGTCGACCTTCATGTCGCCGTCATCGGAAGGCTGCACCGAGATGCGCATCTCCCCCGTGCCGCCGGTGGGTCCCGCCGCGTACAGGTAGTTGACGGTGGCTTCGCCCTTCTGCGGGCGGACGGTGTCTCCGCCGAGCTGGGGCACGAAGGGTAGACCGAAGCATCCGGTCAGTGTCAGTGCGGCGATCGTGATGATTCCGGCGAGCTTGACGCCGAGTCGAAGGGACTGGGCGGGCTTGGTGGTGTTGTTCAAGGTTTTTCCTCACTGGATGGCGCTAGAAGAATCTGCGACCCCTGTTCGTGGGCTCGCGCTGATGCGGCGGTGCTGATACGTCCTTGGTTGAAGTTCCGATTGATAATGGCAGACTGCCGCGTGCTAGGCAATGGATGTCACGGTAAACACGACGCACACTGTATCTAAACTGCAACTTTTCTCGGACGTTTGGACTATTTATCGTGGGGTAGCGACGGTAAAATCCCGAGAATGACCGACGCCGCAACCCGAGAAGCGCGACGGGAAGAACTGCTTTCCGCGGCCACAACCGCTTTCGCGCGCCGAGGCTACTTCGGCACGACGACGAACGAGGTGGCCACGGAGGCGAGCATTTCGCAACCGTACGTGGTGCAGTACTTCGGTTCAAAGGAGTCGCTGTTCCTGCAGGTGCACGAACGCGCGGGAACATTGGTGACGGAGCAGATGCGGTCGGTGGCGGCAGCGTCGGCGAGCATGCCGACCTTCGTGGCCGACTACAAGCGGATCGTGGTTGAACCGACGCTGCTGCTCGTGATCATGCACGCGGTGTTTGCCGCATCCGTTCCCGCGATTGGGGATCGCGCCCGCGAGTTGTTTGTGCGGATGTATGACATTCTCGTGAATGAGGCGCACGCGACACCGGAGCAGGCCCACGAGTTCCTAGGCAAGAGTTTGCTGCTGAACACGGTGCTGGCGATGGACATCGAGAACCATCTGGACGAGAACCCCTGGGTGAAGCCCCTACTGGATCTGATCAACAACAACTCGGAGTAGGGCTTGCGCCGTGTGCGATCGCTTCGCTCTCGACGAGGAGGTCAATTCAAGCTCTTCGGATCAGCGCTGAGTTCGGGTCACGCCGAGTGCGATACAGGCGAGCGCGGCGAGGGCGGCGGCTATGGATGCCCCGAGGAGCATGGTCTGCACCTGGGTGATCGCGGCATCGACGAGCGCGCCGACGTCGGTGCGTGAGGGCAGCGCGGCGACGGTGACGTAGTAGCGGTACAGCCCGATGGCGGTGAGCAGGGCGAGCCCCACGACCATGCCTGTCATGCGTGCCACGACGACCAGCGCTGAGGCAGTCCCGTGCGCTTCAGCGGGGGCGTCCGCGAGGGCCGCATTGTTGACGGGGGCAAGCGCGAGGCCGACTCCGATGCCAAGGACGAGTAGGCCTATCGTGCCGGATGCGCTGTCGAGCGAGCCTCTCCCCCAGCCGCTGGCGAGGAGCAGCACGATCGCGGTGACGAGCATTCCCGTGCCCGCGACAGCGCCGTCGCCGAACCAGCGCAGGACCCAGCCCCCGACGACGGCGCCGAGCGGCACGGTGATCAGGAATTTGAGCAGTTCGAAGGCTGCCACCGTCTCGCTGGTGGAGACGGTGAGCCTGCTGAGCAGCGGTATGGCGACGACGACGGCGACGAGTGCGACGCCGACGAGGAATGACACCGTGAGCGTCCACGGCACGCGAGCCCGCAGTACGCCGCGTGGGATGAGTGGCTCTGCGGCTCGGCGGTGTCGCCAGACATAGAGGATGGCGAGCAGGATCGCTGCGGGAAGCATCGAGTACCCGAGTGGCCCGATGACCTCTGTTTCGGGGTTTGCGGTCGCGAAGGTGATGATGGTGCACCCGAGGGCGCCGCCGAGGAGCAGCGCTCCAAGGAGGTCGGTGTGCGCGAGCACGGGCCGTGCCCTGCGGATAGCAAGGGCCAGGCCGACCCCGGCAATGGCAAGGGCGGTGACACCGATGGGGGTGAGCAGGGCGGAGGAGGTTCCGGTGAATGGCACGAATGGCCCGCCGAGTGCGACGCTGCGGACGAGAAAAGGCGGCGCCCATAGCGCCAGCAGGAGTATTGCCACGCCCACACCGAGTGTGATGGTGGGCATTCGGGTGCGGATGGCGCGGGGCAGCCTCATTGCGGAATTCACCCTGTCGCGGGGCGTCTTTCGCGTTACGGCCCACAGCGCGAGCACAAGTGCCACGCCTGCGAGGGCATTGAACCAGAAGATTGCACGCCATTCGGCGACGAGGAGTATTGCGGCGCCGAGTACGGGGCCGAGTACGGAGCCGATCTCCTGCACGCCACCAACGATTCCGAGGGGTGTTCCCCGCCGGTTGGCTGGCCAGAGGTCGGCGACGAGTGCGAGTGTTGCGGGGAGGAGTCCGCCACCGCCGACGCCTTGGATGACTCGACCGCCGACGAGCACCGGCAGGTCGGTTGCGAGGGCGGTGATGATGGAGCCGAGGATGAAGATGGCGAGGCAGAGCTGCAGCACTCGTTGGCGTTCGACGAGGTCGGCGATGCGCCCGATGAGGGGGAGGACAGCGATGTAGCCGAGCAGGAAGCCGGAGATGATGGGGGTGGCTTTTTGGAGGGCGTCGATGGTGATTCCGACGTCCGCCATCATGTCGGTGAGGGCGAGTACGACGACGTACGTGTCGGCGGCGGCGAGGGCGACCCCGACCGCGGCGATGGTGAGGATGGTTCTGGCGCGCGGGCCGGTTCGCTGGCTGGCCTCGCTCATCACCGGGTCGCTGGCGGTGCTCAGGAGGTGGGGGCTTCGATGGGCACGACCTGCCCGTAGTCGGTGAGTAGCAGCGTGTAGGTCGAGGTGGTGCCCTCCCAGAACTCGCCCTGCAGTTCGGCGCGGCGGAGCTCGTTCTGGTCGGTGAGCCCGAACGTGACGTTGAAGGTTTGTCCTGGCTCGCCTATACGAAGCAGCGACTGGATGTGTTCTCCGTCGAGCGTGCCGGTGATTTGGGCGAGAATTTCTTCGCCTTCGCGAACGTCGTCAGCGGCGGCAAGGTTCGTGGTTGCCGCGATGAGGCTGGCGATGCCGGTGTCAGGGGCGAAGAAAACGATGGGGTTGGGTACGCCGAGCGTGCCGAGGTCGACGGGCTCGTAACTGGGGGTGAAGAGTTTCATGTAGGTGTCGTCACCGATGGCGAGGATGGCCACGGTTGCCGCGATGCCGCTGACTTTGCCTTGGAACTCTCCTTCGAATTTGATGAGGTCGCCTTCGATGACTCCGGTGCCTGTCGCGGCTTGTATGCCGTCGACATTGCTGGGCAGGTCGGTGCCGGTGAGGCTCATCGTGATGGCCTCAGCGTTTTCGATGGTCGCCTGGGCTTGCTCCATCCGCTCTTGCGGGCTGGGGCCGCTGGCGCCGCTGCACCCGGTGAGAAGTATCGCGAACGTGAGTATTCCGGCCGTGAGCAGCGTCGTGCGTTTCATGCCCCGA
>DAOMOV010000084.1:0-8106 GCA_035444505.1 Terrimesophilobacter sp. | reverse complement strand
CCCGCCGCTTCGAAGCCCGCGCGGCCTACTACGCCGCCAAGGGCAAGGCCGAGGCCACCGCAATGAGCGAGGCCTGAACCCTCAGACCCATGGTGTGGGGCCCCGGTTTTCGGATCGGGGCCCCGCCTCCGTTAACCCCCCGGTTGGAACACCATCAGCCACAGGATCACCAGCAGGCCAACACCGCCGATCAGGGTTACCCGCATCGGAGCCCTCCATGACCCGAGCCTCTGCAGCGCCGCGGCCGCAGCCTCGCTCGTCACCCGAGAGCGGTACTTCTCCGGAATCACCCCGCCCGACGCCACACGCACCGCGCCGTAGAACGGGGCCGCCATCGCGTACATGGCGCCCATCACCACCACGAGCACCCCGATCGACACCCACAGCCACCACTGACCCCAGAAATCGCCCATGAACCCGAGGGCGATACCACTGCCGATGATGAGCAGCAGGCCCACATACATCAGGTTGGTGCCCCACGAGGATGCATCCAGAAGTGCCGCAATGCGAGGGTTCTCTTTCTCCACCCGCAACCGGAATGCCACAGCCACCGAAGTGCCGTGACCCAGCGCGAACACGATCGCGCCCGTGACGTGCAAGAACACCACGAATTCGTACATGCGCGACAGACTAGGGAATACTGCGACAAGCGCGAAAGGCCCCCAGCGAAAAAATGTTCACCGCACACCCGCCCGACCAGTCAGCGACGCCCTACACCGACGCACTGCTGCGACACCGGGACGCCCTGCGGGCGCCTTTCATGATCCCTGGGCACTCCGCCAATCTGTGGGGATCAAGCGGGCGCCTCGTCGGCTTCATGGGCAGTGACGCCGTCACACTCGACATCCCACAACTGCTGCCCGGCGTCGACCTCGAAGCCGACAGCCCCTATGAGCAGTCACGCCAGCTCGCCGCCGCCGCGTGGAACGCGCAGCGCACCTGGTTCCTCACCAACGGTGCAAGCCAAGGCAACCGGATGGCGCTCATCGCCGCCCAAGCGCTCGGGGAGGTCATCATCGCCCAGCGCAGCATGCACTCGAGCTTCTTCGACGGGCTCGTCGTCTCCGGACTCGCACCACGCTTCGTGAACCCCACCATCGACCCCGTGCACGGCATCGCCCACGGCGTCGCCCCACAGCAGGTCGAGAGCGCCCTCGCAGCTGCCGCGGCTGCGGGAGAGAAGGTCGCCGCGGTGGCGATAGTCTCGCCGAGCTACTTCGGGGCGGTCTCCGACGTCGCCAGCATTGCGGAGGTCAGCCACCGCTACGGCGCGCCCCTCATCGTCGACGCCTCCTGGGGCGCACACTTCGGCTTCCACCCCGGCTACCCGGCCTCGCCCACCACCCTCGGAGCCGACATCGTCGTCTCGAGCGTGCACAAACTCGGCGGCAGCCTCACCCAGACCGCCATGCTGCACCTCGTCGAAGGCACCTTCTCCGAAGAACTGCACACACACCTCGAGCGCGCCTTCCGGCTCACCGAATCCACCAGCCCCAACTCGCTCCTGCTCGCCTCCCTCGATATTGCTCGCGCCGAACTCGCCAGCAATCCAGAAGCCCACCAAGCCTCGCTTGACGCAGCACACCGCGGACGCGACCTCGTACGGGCGAGCCGAACACTTCGCCTGCCCGACGACGATTTCCGCCTCGCCCCCGGCGTCATCGAACTCGATCCTCTGCACCTCGCCGTCGACATCCGCGGCACCGGTCTCACCGGCCCCGCGATCAAACGACTCCTCGGCGACGAGCACGGCGTCTTCGTCGAGATCGCCTCCGAACACGCCATAGTCGCCCTCGTCGGAGCCGGGCAGAACGCCAGGGTCGAACTCCTCATCGACGCGCTCGACTCGATCGCGCAGGGTGTCGGCAGCGCGTCGCCGGGCCCCGGCGAAACGCCAACCGCACCGACGCCACCATCAGCGGGGGAGAGCGTCATGACACCGCGACAGGCATACTTCGCGGCGAGCGAGCTCGTCAGCGCGCGCGACGCCGTCGGGCGAGTCTCCGCCGACCTTCTCGCCGCCTACCCACCCGGTGTGCCCAATGTCGTACCGGGTGAGCGCCTCACCGCGACCGCCCTCGATTTTCTGCGGGCAGTGACTCAGCGCCCCTCCGGGTACGTGCGCGGCGCAGTCGATCCCGACCTGAGCAGGCTCAGGGTCGTGCGCGATACCCGGTGAAGCGGCACCGACTCTCGCCGCAGGGCCGCCACCGCGCCCAGCCACCCAGCCACCCAGCCGCCCAGCCACCCAGTCGCACAGCCGACCAGCCGCACACCCAACCAGCCGCACAGCGAAGCAGAATAGAATCAGGGAGAACCCCGCGCCAGTGCAGGTACGGGGCAATCGGTGTGAAAGGAACAGCGTGAGCCGCGACCGCTCCAACGAACTCCAGCAGTGGAACGACCGGATAGCCCTCGCCGAGGCCATGATTCCCGTCATCGGGCGTCTCTACCGCGAACACGGCGTCGTCACCTCCATCCACGGCAGGCGTCTCGTGGGCCAGAGCCCCATCGAAATCATCAAGGCCCACCGCTTCGCCCGCCAGGTCAACGAGATCGAGCTCCCCATCGACGAGACCATGCCCGTGCTCGAAGCACTCCTTCGGCTCGGGCCCGCCGCGGCATCCGTCGACATCGCCAAACTGCTCATCCGGTACCGCACCGAGGGCGAGGGGCAGAGCCTCGACGAATTCCTCCACACCGCGCTCGCACCCGTCGTCGATGAGCCCGGGCAGCCCAGCAAAGGCACCGACATCGTGCTCTACGGCTTCGGCCGCATCGGGCGACTCCTCGCTCGCATTCTCGTCAGCCACGCCGGCAACGGAGAGGGCCTGCGCCTGCGCGCCGTCGTCGTAAGAAAGGGCGCCGCGAACGACCTCGTCAAACGCGCGAGCCTCCTCCGCCGCGACTCCGTGCACGGCCCCTTCGAGGGCACCATCAGCGTCGACGAGGAGCACAACACGATCCTCGCCAACGGCACCCTCATCCAGTTCATCTACTCCGACGACCCCGCCACCATCGACTACACCGCCTACGGCATCAGCAACGCCATCGTCGTCGACAACACCGGTCGCTGGCGCGACCGCGAGGGACTCTCCCAGCACCTCAGATCCACGGGCGTCTCCAAGGTGCTGCTCACTGCGCCCGGCAAAGACGACATCAAGAACATCGTCTACGGGATCAACCACGACACGATCCAAGCGCAGGACGCCCTGCTGTCCGCCGCATCCTGCACCACCAACGCCATCGTGCCCGTGCTCAAAGCCGTCAGCGACGCCTACGGGATCTCCCACGGACACGTCGAAACCGTGCACTCCTACACGAACGACCAGAACCTCACCGACAACTTCCACAAAGCCAACCGTCGGGGTCGCAGCGCGCCCATGAACATGGTCCTCGCCGAAACCGGTGCCGCCTCCGCCGTCGCCAAAGCCATCCCCGAGCTGGCCGGCAAGCTCACCGGCAACGCGATCCGCGTGCCCACCCCCAACGTGTCGATGGCGATCCTCAACCTGCAGCTCGACAGCGAGACCACCGTCGACGAGATCAACACGTACTTGCGCGGGCTCTCCCTCGACTCCACACTGCAGCAGCAGATCGACTTCATCGACTCGCCCGAGGTAGTCTCGAGCGACTTCGTCGGTTCTCATCGCGCCGGAATCGTCGACGGACTCGCCACCATCAGCCAGGGCAAGCACCTCGTACTGTACGTCTGGTACGACAACGAATACGGCTACAGCACCCAGGTTGTGAGAGTCATCGAACACCTCGCCGCAGCTCATCCGCAAGTGTTCCCCGAGCGGGTGCCCGTGTCCGACGCGACAGGGGCGCTCACCGTCGTCGGCTGACCCCGACCACGAACGAACACCCCACATGGGCCCGTCTCCCGCCGCGAAAACACCCTACGAGGTGCTCGGGGTCTCGCCCACCGCCAGCGAAGCCGAACTCAAGCGCGCCTACCGCCGCGCCCTGCGCGAAGCACACCCCGACGCCGGCGGCAGCACCGCTGCCTTCCACGCTGTGCAGACCGCGTGGCAGCGCATCGGCGACACCGCCTCCCGCGAACGCTACGACCGGGTACGAACCCCCGCCGCCCCCACCAGTCCCGCCCGGAGCGCCAGCGCGCCAGGGGCAAAGCCCGACGGCGACCTCCGCGCCCGCAGCCACGGACACCCCGGCGGGTGGGCACGCGAAGCCTACCTCCGACTCGTTCGCGAATGGTCCGGTCGCGGAGCCGAACTCGACGACCCCTACGAACCCGCCCTCGTGCGTTCCGCCCCGAGACATCTGCGCCGCCTGCTCGCCGACGCCATCGCAGAAGAGACCACCGCCCGCACCGTCTCGCACCTCGGCATCGGCTACACCATCTGGAACGACGTCGCCACCAGCACCCCGGCCGACGGCACCACCAAAATCGCCCACGTCGTGCTCGGCCCCGCGGGCCTCTTCGCCATCCGCTCACACGACTGGGGCGGCCCAGTGACACTGCGCCGGGGCGAACTCGTCGGCGAAGGACTTGCCGATGGCGAAAGACCACTCCGCGACCTCACCCGCGCCGCACGAGCCCTCGCCAAGCAGCTCAGGGTGCGCTTCACCGGCCACCTCATCGTTGTACCCGACGACGATCTCGACGAGTCCATCGTCCCCGCAAACCGAGACGGCACCACCGCCGTCATACAGCTCTCCGCACTCCCACGCGTACTGCGAGACGGACCACACGGGGGAACCCGACTCAGCGTCGACGCCGTCTTCGACGTGCGCACCCGACTGCAGCGCGGCATCCGCTATGTCTGACGAGACCGACCTCATCATCGGCGAGGACGGCCTCCGTCGACCCGCCTGGGCCTCGCGCGATGACCTGCTGCGCTACTACTACGACACCGAGTGGGGCATGCCCGTGCGCGACGAGCGCGGCGTGTTCGAACGGCTCAGCCTCGAGGCGTTCCAGTCGGGGCTCTCCTGGGAGATCATCCTCCGCAAGCGCGAGGCCTTCCGAGCCGCCTTCGACAACTTCGAACCGGACACCGTCGCTAGCTTCGACTCGCACCGCATCGCCGAGCTCATGGCCAACGCCGGAATCGTGCGCAACCGAGCCAAGATCGACGCCACCATCGGCAACGCTGCGGCCACGATCGCCCTTCGCGGCGACGGTGGGCTCGCCGACCTCATCTGGGCGCACCAGCCCGCCACCACCCCACGACCCGAGCGGATGGCGGACATCCCGACGACCTCGCCCGAGTCGCACGCCCTCGCCAAGGAACTGCGCGCCCGCGGCTTCCGCTTCGTCGGCCCCACGACACTGTTCGCCCTCATGGAGGCGATCGGCATCGTCGATACCCATCTCCTTGGAAGTCACCGCCGGGGGAGCTCGGGGGTGTGGGCTGAAACGGTCGGCGATCGTCAATAGACTTCACTCGTGACCCAGCGACCCGAGGCCGAGCTGAGCTCACGGGTGTGGACTCTTCCCAACATCCTGAGCCTCATCAGGCTCGCTCTCGTACCGGTTTTTCTCGTGCTCGTCATTCTCGGTCACGACGTTTCGGCACTCATCGTGCTCGTCATCTCGAGTCTCACGGACTACCTCGATGGGATTCTCGCGAGGCGACTCAACCAGGTGACACGGCTCGGTCAACTGCTCGACCCCGCCGCAGACCGACTCTTCATCTTCGCCACGCTCATCGGCCTCGCCATTCGTGGAATCGTGCCGTGGTGGCTGCTCGCGGTGGTGGTGCTGCGCGACGTCGTGCTGCTGCTCGCGGGGCTCGTGCTGAGGCGGCTCGGCTACGGTCCCTTGCCTGTGCATCACCTCGGAAAGATCGCGACCTTCTGCCTCCTGTGGGCTTTCCCCGTGCTCATGCTGGGTCAGGCGTTCCCGAGTGTCGCATGGTTCAGTGACCCCATCGGTTGGGGCTTCGGACTGTGGGGCGCGTTCCTGTACTGGTGGGCCGGTGCCCTCTACCTTCGTGAAACTGTGCGTCTCTCACGAAAATCGAGGGTTCCTGAAGCTCCCGAATCAGATACGCTAGGGCGCTAAAGCAACACCAAAACGGGAGGGCGCGCAATGGGGAACGACGATACACACGGCGACCACCCCGCGACCGACACGACAGCCCACCACAGCGGCGATTTCGAAGCCCAACTCGCCGCACTCGACGGCGAAGTCTCGCCCGAAGAGCACGCCGCGATCGCCGCGCTGCCATCCGGCTCAGCACTGCTCATCGTGCGACGCGGCCCCAACATCGGCTCCCGCTTTCTCCTCGACGCCGACGTCACCACCGCGGGCCGACACCCTGATGCCGACATCTTTCTCGACGACGTCACCGTCTCACGCCGACACACCGAGTTCCTGCGTCACGGCACCGCCTTCGAACTGCGTGACCTTGGCTCGCTCAACGGAACCTACTTCGACGGCGTGCGCATCGACAGCGCCCTCCTCGCCGACGGGGCGGAGGTTCAGATTGGTAAATTTCGCTTGACCTTCTACGCATCCCGGTCCGACCTGACCGGCCGGACGACTGGCTAGTGGCGGGCAACGCGGCCCACGCTCGCCCGAATGAGACGCAGGGTCTACTCTCCATCGGTCAGGTACTCGCGAGGCTCACCTCCGAGTTCCCCGATCTCACGCCATCGAAACTGCGGTTCCTTGAGGATCGGCAGCTCATCAACCCCGCCCGCACCGAATCCGGCTACCGCAAGTTCTCACCGTCCGACCTCGAGCGACTACGGTTCGTGCTCACGGTGCAGCGTGACCACTACCTGCCGCTCAAAGTCATCCGCACCCTCCTCGCCGACCTCGATGCAGGCAAGCAGCCCGAGCTGCCCGGCAATCCCGTCACAGGCTCAATACCGACGATGCTCTCGACCGAGCGACGACTGAGCCGCGATGAACTCCTTCGCGAAGCGGGCGCCACCGCACAACTGCTCAACGATGCAGTATCCGCCTCGCTCATCAGCCCTGCGGAGTGGTTCAACGACGACACTGCGATCGTGCTGAGAGCTCTCGTGGAACTGCAGCGCTCCGGCATCGAGCCCCGCCACCTGCGGGGCTACCGCACCGCAGCCGAGAGGGAGCTGGGCCTCATCGAGAGTGCCGTGAGCCCACTACTGCGCCGCAACGACGCCACGAGCAGGGCGCGAGCTCACGACATTGCTCGTGACCTCGCGGCACAGTTCGACATTGTGAGGGCAAGTCTCACACGCGCGGCGCTCACCCGCCTCACCAAGTGAGAACCCAGCGCGACACGCCGACGCACGACACGCGGATGTCGTTGCTCGGCGCGCACCTGATCGGTACCGTGGGAGAAGCGCACCCCGTGCGACAGCTTCACTGCAACGCAGAAAGGCAGTGCCATGAGTGAACTCCTCAGTCGCGGCGACGACGCTCGCTACGATCTCGGACTGCTTTTCACCGACGGCTTGCCAGAGTTTGACGACAACGTCGGCTACCGCGGAGCCGTCGCTGCGCGTGCCACAGGCATCAGCTACCGTCAGCTCGACTACTGGGCCCGCACCGAACTGGTCGAGCCCACGGTGCGGTCGGCCTCCGGTTCCGGATCTCAGCGCCTCTACGGCTTCCGCGACATTCTCGTTCTCAAACTCATCAAACGACTTCTCGACACGGGAATCTCGCTCCAGCAGATTCGCGTCGCCGTCACCCAGCTCCGCGAACTCGGCATCAACGACCTCGCCCAGATCACCCTCATGAGCGACGGCGCGAGCGTCTACCTGTGCACCTCCGACGACGAAGTCATCGACCTGGTCAGCCGCGGGCAGGGAGTGTTCGGCATCGCCGTGGGGCGAGTGCTGCGCGAAGTCGAATCGAGCCTCGTCGAACTCGATTCCGTCGCCGGTGACGACCCCGCCGACGAACTCGCGGCACGCCGCGCTTCTCGCGCAAGCTAGACGTCTCAGAACTGGAAGGGGAAACCCTTCTCTTCCTGACCCGACTCGGGTGCGTCGTCACTGACCTCCTGCGCAGCTCGCCTGCCACGCGGACGCGACGGCGCCTGCGGGGGCTGCGTGGGCTGCTGGGGGATGCGCGGCTGTTCGCCTGAGAACTGCGTGGGCTGCTGGGACGAGCGGTTGCCGGGATGTTCTGTAAGCGGG
>DAOMOV010000083.1:0-8162 GCA_035444505.1 Terrimesophilobacter sp. | reverse complement strand
AGGGGACTCGTCGAGCGCCGCGCCACCCGCGAACCGCTCCAGCACATCACCGGGCGGGCGGCCTTCCGCAGTCTCGACCTCGCCGTCGGCCCCGGTGTCTTCGTGCCGCGCCCCGAGACCGAGCTGCTCGCGGGCCTCGCGATCGATGCGCTGCGGGCCGCGGCATCCGCCGAGCCGATCGCCGTAGACCTCGGCACGGGCAGCGGCGCCATCGCCCTCGCCATGGCCACCGAGGTGCCGCATGCGCGCGTGTACGCGGTCGAGCTGTCGCCCGAAGCGCACGAGTGGGCCAGGCGCAACATCGACGAGACCGGCGCCGAGGTGACGCTCGTGCGCGGCGACCTCGCCACCGCCCTGCCCGAACTCGACGGCACCGTCACCGTCGTCGCCACCAACCCGCCCTACGTTCCCCGCGACGCCGTGCCTCGCGACCCCGAGGTGCGCGACCACGACCCCTCCCTTGCCCTCTACAGCGGTGACGACGGCCTCGACGCCATCCGCGCCGTCTCCCGACGTGCGGGCGAACTGCTGCACCCGGGCGGGCTGCTCGCCATCGAGCACGGTGAGCTGCAGGGTGCGGCGGTGCGCGACATCCTCAGCGCCGACGGCTGGCGCACCCCGCACACCCACCCCGACCTGGTGGGCCGCGACCGGCACACGACCGCGGTGAAGCGGTCCGGCCGATCCGGTCACCCGACGTAGGATGGTGGGCGACATGGCGACCATCCACGACTGCGCCGTCGAGGCCCAACTGCTCGAAGGCATGAGGCTTGCCCGCGGCGCATTCGGACGCGGGGAACTCATCGTCATCCCCACCGACACCGTGTACGGCGTCGCCTGTGACGCGTTCAGCCCCGCCGCGGTGAACCGACTGCTCGAGGCCAAGGGGCGCGACCGCACCTCGCCGCCACCCGTGCTGGTTCCCGGGCTGCCGACCCTCGACGCGCTCGCCGAGCACGTACCGGATGCCGCGCGCACCCTGGTGAAGGCATTCTGGCCGGGTGCGCTGACCCTCATCCTGCCGGCGCGGGAATCCCTCAGCTGGGACCTGGGAGACACCCACGGCACGGTCGCCCTGCGGATGCCCGCGCACCCCATCGCACTCGAGCTGCTGTCGGAGACGGGGCCTCTCGCGGTGTCGTCGGCGAACCTCTCGGGTCAGCCCGCGGCCCGCACCGCGCAGGAGGCTTTCGAGGCCCTCGGCGACACCGTGTCGGTCTACCTTGAGGCCGGGGAGGTCGGCGAGGCCGAGCCCCGGATCGAGGGCCGCAGCAACGGTTCGACCATCGTCGATTTCACCCGCGTCACCGGCACCGCCGAGTACACGATCGTTCGGCACGGCGTGATCTCCGACGACGACATCGTTGAGGCCCTGGGTTGAGGTACTACATTCTCGCGGGTCTGCTCGCGGCCCTCATCACCTTCGCGTGCTCCTTCATCATCTGGAAGCTCGGCTCCCGATACCGGCTGTACCCGAAGATTCGTGAACGCGACGTGCACACGAAGCCGACACCGAGGCTCGGTGGGGTGGCGATCTTCCTCGGCGTTGTCGTCGCGATGCTGTTCGCGAGCCAGGTGAGCTGGTTCCATCTCGTCTTCTCCGACCCCGGCACCGTGACATCCATCTTCATCGCGGCCCTCATCATCGTGGTGCTGGGCGTGCTCGACGACCTCGTGGACCTGGACTGGCTCATCAAGCTCGCGGGGCAGCTCATCGCGGCGGGCGTTCTCGTGTGGCAGGGTGTGCAGCTCGTCACCGTGCCGATCGGCGGCGTCACTGTCGTGCCGCCCGTGATCGGACTCGGGCTCACCGTGATCGCCGTCGTGCTGGTCATGAACGCCGTCAACTTCATCGACGGGCTCGACGGACTGGTCGCGGGTGTGGCCATCATCGCCAACGGGGTCTTCTTCCTTTACAGCTACCTGCTCGCGCAAGTCGTGGGTGAGACGGAGTACTTCAACCTCGCCTCCCTGCTCTCCGCGGTGCTCATCGGGGCGTGCGTGGGCTTCCTGCCGTTCAACTGGCACCCCGCGAAGCTGTTCATGGGCGATTCGGGTGCGCTCCTCGTCGGCCTCATCATGGCGACCTCGGCGATCTCGGTCACGGGCCAGATCGACCCCGCCACAATGGACTCAGCGCGCGCCCTGGCGCCAGCGTTCATCCCGATCGTGCTGCCCCTCGCGGTGCTCATCGTTCCCCTCCTCGATTTCGGCCTCGCCGTCACGCGCCGCCTTCGCGCGGGCAAGTCTCCCTTTTCCGCGGATCGCAAGCACCTCCACCACCGACTGCTCGATATCGGTCACTCACACCTGCAGACCGTCTTCATCTTCTACGCCTGGAGCGCACTCTTCGCCCTCAGCGCCCTCGTCCTGTTCTTCGTGCCCCTGTGGTGGGGGCTCGCCATCTTCGCTGTCGGTGCGCTTCTCTGCACCTGGATCACCCTCGCCCCGCTCATCCACCGAAAGCCCGCCGCCGCACCACGGAACACGACGAAGGAGTCCTAAGTGACCGCCGTACCCGTTTTCAAGAAGATTCTCCTGTGGGGAGGTGTGCTGGCGATTGCCATCGCGCTCATCGGGGGTGTCGTCGGCTACCTCTACGCCGGTGAACCCGGCCTCATCAGTGCGCTCGTCGGCACGGGGATGGCCGTGATCTTCATGGGGATCACCGCAGCGAGCGTACTGATTGCCGTCAAGGCCGCAGGCGAACCCTTCAACATGGTCGTGTTCTTCGGCATCGTCATGGGCGGGTGGCTGCTCAAGTTCATCGTGTTCTTCGTGCTCGTGATCGCCTTCCGGGATCAGCCGTGGCTGAACCCGACCGTGCTCTTCCTCAGCATCGTCGCGGGCGTCGTCGGCTCACTGGTGGTCGACCTCGTCGTCGTGGCGAAATCGCGATTGCCGTACGTGAGCGATGTGGCGTTGCCGGAGCAGATCGATCAACAGGATTGATGGAAAATCAATTCGGCAGGGTTACCGTTTCTTGATAGAGTCGAATCGGTCGAACCCGCGGCACTAACACCGCCGCTGTCATGGTCCACACCCCCGCTCGAAGTCGGCATTGTTTCGGTTGCCGCCCCAGACCCAGGAGAAAGCGCTGCTAGAGAACGCCGTGAACCTGATGGTGCGACTCGCTACCGACGGTGACGAATTCCACGCCCCCACGATCTACGAGTTCTTCCCCGACGTCATCTTCTTCGAGGGCACGTGGTTCGAAATCAACCGCATCATCCTCGTCCGGTTCCTCGCCGTCGCGGTGCTCGTGCTCCTCTTCTGGCTCGGCACCCGCAAACTGAGCATCGTCCCCGGCCGCGGGCAGAGCCTCGTCGAGCTTGGCATCGGGTTCACGCGCGACCAGATCGCCGATAGTGTTCTCGGGCAGAAAGACGGCAAGCGGTTCCTCCCGCTCATCGCCTCCATCTTCTTCATGGTTCTGTTCATGAATCTCACCGGCATCATCCCGGGTCTCAACATCGCAGGAACCGCCGTCATCGGCGTTCCACTCCTCCTCGCGGTCATCGCCTACGTTGCATTCATCTATGCGGGGGTGAAGAAGAACGGGATGGGCTTCTTCAAGAATTCGCTCTTCCCCGCAGGCGTTCCCATCTACGTGATGCCGCTCGTGTCGGTGATCGAGTTCATCTCCACCTTCATCGTGCGCCCGGTGACGCTCAGCCTCCGTCTCCTCATGAACATGATGGTGGGGCACCTTCTCCTCGTGCTGTTCTTCGCCGGCACCCATTTCTTCCTCTTCAGCGCGGGCGGCTTCTACGCGCTCTTCGGCGTCGGAACCCTCGGCCTTGGCCTGGTGTTCACCCTCTTCGAGATCCTCATCGCGGTGCTGCAGGCATTCATCTTCGCTATCCTCACCGCGGTCTACATTCAGCAAGCCATGCTTGAGGAGCACTAAGCGACAACCACCCCCGTACCGGATGCGGCGCCCGCCGG
This sequence comes from Terrimesophilobacter sp., assembly GCA_035444505.1. Lineage (GTDB taxonomy): Bacteria > Actinomycetota > Actinomycetes > Actinomycetales > Microbacteriaceae > Terrimesophilobacter. The sequence continues at coordinate 4,214 of DAOMOV010000083.1, read as the reverse complement.
ATTCGCCACCTTGGAAGGAAACACAGCATATGGACATCGCTACTCTCACCGGTAACATCGCGACCGTCGGTTACGGCCTCGCGGCCATCGGCCCCGGCATCGGCATCGGCATCGTTGCGGGCAAGACGGTCGAGGCCGTGGCTCGCCAGCCCGAACTGCAGGGTCGCCTCACGGTTCTCATGTTCATCGGTATCGCGTTCACCGAGGCGCTCGCGTTCATCGGTATCGCCACGTACTTCTTCATGGTGTGACCACCGACCATTTCGCTATCCGCTAGGGAGCCCACATGCTTGCGTCAGTGATCCGCGCCGCCGACGAGGCGGCGCCGAGCCCGCTGTTTCCGGCACCGTACGACATCATCTGGTCGGCGGTGTGCTTCGCCATTGTGCTGTTCTTCTTCTGGAAGTACGCGTTGCCGAAGCTCAACACCATGCTCGACGAGCGCTCCTCGCTCATCGAGGGGCAGATCGAAGCGGCAACTGTCGCCAAGGCGGAGGCGGATGCTGCGCTCGAGGAGTACCGCGCCCAGCTCGCCGACGCACGTGGTGAGGCGTCGAAGATTCGTGAGCAGGCTCGTCTCGACGGCACGAAGATCCTTGCCGAACTGAAGGAGCAGGCCACGGCCGAAGCCGCCCGCATCACGGCGGCAGCTCAGGCGACCATCGAAGCGGAGCGTCAAGCGGCGATCGTGTCACTGCGCAACGAGGTCGGTGCGCTCGCAATCAGTCTCGCCTCGGATGTGATCGGTGAAAGCCTCAAGGATGACAAGAAGGCGGCCTCCCTCGTTGACCGCTTCCTCGTCGATCTCGAGGCCGATGAGAAGGCCAAGGCGGCACGGTAAATGGGTTCGGCGACGAGAAAAGCGAGCGCTACCGCTCGGGCAGCGCTGCCTGCCCTGAGCGGCAAGGCTGCGCTGTCGACGGGTCAGGAGCTTCTCGCGGCGGGCCAGATCATTGGCGATTCTGCGCCGCTGCGGTCCACGCTCACCGACACGACCGTCGCCGATTCCGACAAGAAGAAGCTCATCGCCGAACTCTTCGCTTCCGCGAGTGCCGCGACCCGCTCGGTCCTGGAAGCGGTGGCGACCAGCCGCTGGTCGAGCCACGACGACATGCTCGCCGGAATCGAGCAGATCGGCGTGAGCGCCGTTGCCGCCTCTGCCGGCGACATCGACGTCATCGGGGAGCTGTTCGCGTTCGGTGCTGCGGTGACCAGTGATCCAGAGCTGGAACTCGCCGTCGGCAGCAAACTCGGCGATACCCAGGCGAAGGTTGCCCTCGTCGACCGCTTGCTGAAGGGCAAGGCGAGCGACCAGACCCTCGCGATCGTGCGCCACCTCGTGCAGCAGCCTCGGGGACGACGCATCCGCGCCCTCGTCGCCGACGCGGCAAACATTGTCGCCCTCGCAGGAGGGCTCTCGCTCGCCACCGTCACCGTGGCGCGGGAACTGGGCGACGACCAGCTCGCACGGCTCGCCACGGGGCTCGAGTCGCGGTACGGCAGGCTCCGCATCAACCAGGTGGTGGATGCCTCGCTCGTCGGCGGACTTCGGGTTCAGGTGGGCGACGACGTCATCGACGACTCAATCGCCACAAAACTGACCACACTCAAGCTTCAACTTGCCGGATAGACGGCGAACACTTTTGGGGACCTCCCCGCAGGAAAGGGAACGACAATGGCAGAACTGACGATCAGCCCCGACGAGATTCGGGACGCGCTCCAGGACTTCGCGAAGTCTTACGAGCCCGGCAAGGCTTCGGCAACCGAGGTCGGCACCGTGATCGACGCCGGTGACGGCATCGCCCACGTCGAAGGCCTCCCCGGCGCGATGGCCAATGAGCTGCTGCGCTTCGCCGACGGCACCCTCGGCCTCGCGCTCAACCTCGACGAGTCCGAGATCGGTGTCGTCGTGCTCGGCGACTTCGCCGGCATCGAAGAGGGCATGGAAGTCACCCGCACGGGCGAGGTGCTCTCGGTTCCTGTCGGCGACGGCTACCTCGGCCGCGTCGTCGACCCGCTCGGCAACCCCATCGACGGTCTCGGCACCATCAAGTCCGAGGGTCGCCGCGCACTCGAACTTCAGGCCCCCGGCGTCATGCAGCGCAAGAGCGTGCACGAGCCCATGCAGACCGGTGTCAAGGCGATCGACGCGATGATTCCGATCGGCCGCGGTCAGCGCCAGCTCATCATCGGTGACCGCCAGACCGGTAAGACCGCTCTCGCCATCGACACGATCATCAACCAGAAAGCCAACTGGGACTCCGGGGACGTCAACAAGCAGGTGCGCTGCATCTATGTCGCCATCGGCCAGAAGGGCTCCACGATCGCCTCCGTCAAGGGTGCGCTCGAGGACGCCGGCGCCATGGAGTACACCACGATCGTCGCGGCTCCCGCATCCGATGCCGCGGGCTTCAAGTACCTCGCCCCGTACACGGGCAGCGCCATCGGCCAGCACTGGATGTACGGCGGCAAGCACGTGCTCATCGTCTTCGACGACCTCTCCAAGCAGGCCGAGGCATACCGCGCTGTTGCCCTGCTGCTGCGCCGCCCGCCGGGACGCGAAGCCTACCCCGGTGACGTCTTCTACCTGCACTCGCGTCTGCTCGAGCGCTGCGCGAAGCTCTCCGACGAGCTGGGTGCCGGCTCGATGACGGGACTCCCCATCATCGAGACCAAGGCGAACGACGTCTCCGCGTACATCCCGACCAACGTCATTTCGATCACCGACGGCCAGATCTTCCTCCAGTCCGACCTGTTCAACGCCAACCAGCGCCCCGCGGTCGACGTGGGAATCTCGGTGTCCCGAGTCGGTGGTGACGCCCAGGTGAAGTCGATCAAGAAGGTCTCCGGAACACTCAAGATCGAACTCGCCCAGTACCGCGCGCTCGAAGCGTTCGCCATGTTCGCCTCCGACCTGGATGCGGCCAGCCGCCGCCAGCTCGCCCGCGGTGCCCGCCTCACCGAGCTGCTCAAGCAGCCGCAGTACTCGCCCTACCCGGTCGAGGAGCAGGTTGTCTCGATCTGGGCCGGCACCAACGGCAAGCTCGACGAGGTGCCCGTGGAAGACATCCTCCGCTTCGAGCGCGAACTGCTCGACCACCTCGCCCGCAACACCAAGGTGCTCGACACCCTGCGCGAGACGAACGTGCTCGACGATGACACCACCGCCGAGCTCGACAAGGCTGTGGACGCGTTCAAGCTCGAATTCCAGACGGGTGAGGGCAAGCCGCTCATCACCGCAGGCAACGAACAGTTCGACGAGCTCGAAGAGGAAGAGATCGAGCAGGAACAGATCGTCAAGGGCCGCCGCTAGAGCGACACGAACCAAGGGATAAGACACAGTGGGAGCGCAACTTCGGGTCTACCGGCAGAAGATCAGGACTGCCCAGACGACCAAGAAGATCACTCGGGCCATGGAGCTCATCGCGGCGTCGCGCATTCAGAAAGCGCTGCAGCGGGTGCACGCATCGGGTCCGTACTCTCGTGCCGTGACTCGGGCGGTGTCCGCGGTTGCGACCTACTCCAACGTCGACCACATCCTCACCACCGAGCCCGAGACGTCAGAGCGCGCCGCCGTGCTCGTGTTCTGCTCCGACCGCGGCCTCGCCGGCGCGTTCAACGCGAACGTTCTGCGCGAAGTCGAAGAACTCACCACCCTCCTGCGGTCGCAGGGCAAAGAGGTCGTCTACTACCTCGTCGGACGCAAATCGGTCGGGTACTTCGCGTTCCGCAAGCGCGCCTACGAGCAATCCTGGGTCGGCGGAACCGACACCCCAGACGCCGACACGGCATCCGAGATCGGCAAGGCGCTGGTCGAGCGCTTCGTTCAGCCGACCGACGAGGGTGGTGTCGACGAGATTCACATCGTCTACAACCGCTTCGTGAGCATGCTCACGCAGGCTCCCGAGGTGGTTCGCCTGCTGCCCCTCGAAGTGGTTGAGGGCGTGGAGGAGCCGGGTGAGAAGGAGATTCTTCCGCTCTACGAGTTCGAGCCCGAGGTCGACAACGTGCTCGACGCCCTCTTACCCGTCTACATCGAGAGCCGCATCTTCAACGCCATGCTGCAGTCCGCGGCGAGCAAGCAGGCGGCAACCCAGAAGGCGATGAAATCGGCGAGCGAGTAGAACGTCTCTTGTCCTTTCCGCCGCCACTGTTGACGCAGGCCGTGGAATCGGGTGCGCTCGGTCGTGCGCGACTCGTCGGCGTATACGATG
>DAOMOV010000082.1:0-8189 GCA_035444505.1 Terrimesophilobacter sp. | reverse complement strand
ACCCGGTCGATGAGGTCGACCTGCGCGGGGTTGGAGAGTTCGAGGGTGGCGCGCCCCGCACCGAGAATCGCGACGCGGGCTCCCCCGTCGCCTTCGTAGGATTCCTCCTCGGGCATGCCGAGCACGTCGCGGTAGAAGGTGAGGGCCTCCTCGAAGTCGTCAGCTTTGACGACGACCCTCAGCTGGTGCACTCCGGCGCGTACTGTATCGGGTGGTGTCATGGGCCCAGCGTAGCGCTGAGCCCGCTGACATCCCGGTGGCGCCGTTCACGCCTGTGCTGCGAGCTGTTCGAGCAGTGGCGACATCCTTTGAGGAATGAACTCGGTGGTGGCGACTGAGGTGCTGCTGCGCTGCACCCCCGGCGCCAGCTGGATGCTCTGGGTGACGCGGTGCAGGTCGGCCGTGTCGCGTGCGACCACGCGCAGCATGAGGTCGGAGTCGCCCGTGGTGGTGTGTGCCTCCACGACCTCCGGTATCGCGGCGAGTGCCGCATGGGTGGTGGCGATGACCTGCTGGGAGACCGAGACCGTGACGAAAGCGAGGAGGGGGCGTCCGAGACTCGATGGCACCAGTGCCGCGCTGGGGGTTCCGAGCGCCCCGTGCTCTCGGAGTCGCTTCAGGCGCGCGTGAACCGTGTTGCGAGACAGTCCCAGGATGCTGCCGAGCTCGATGAGCGAGGCATCCTGAGCCCTGTCTCGAGCGAGGAGGATTCGGGCGTCGACCGGGTCAAGGCTGTGCATATCAGCAACAATACGCGGCAACCTCACCGTTATGTAGAGCAAATGCATAATCGGATGCTTGTTTGTCGTGCACATGTAAACCACGCCGTAGGGTGTGGGGATGACCAGTGCCCCGCTGATTGACCTGCCACGCCTCGACCTGCGGGGGTTTACCTCGCCCGTGCAGTTTCTGCCTCGGCTGAGTGAGGAGCTGGGCATCGAGCTGTGGGCGAAGCGCGACGACATCAGCTCGGTCGGCCTGGCGGGGAACAAGGTGCGCAAGCTGGAGATGGAGCTCGCCCATGCGGAGTCGCTGGGGGCGACGCACATCGTCACGGAAGGTTCGCGCCATTCGAATGCGACGCGGGCGGCCGCCGCCGCTGCGGCGTCGATCGGGATGAAGTGCACCTTGGTTCTCTGCCACGACGAGCCGAAGGAGCCGGTGGGCAATCTTCTGCTCGACGCCCTGTTCGGCGCTGACCTGAGACTGGTGGGCGATGTGCCGTGGGTGGAGCTCGCGCGGCTGACCGAGGGCGTCTTCGGTGAGCTGGAGGCGGGTGGCGAGCGCGTGTACCGCCTTCCGATCGGCTCGGCGACAGGCAGGGGCGCGACGAGCTTCGCGCGCGCCTACCTCGAGGCGGATGAGCAGCTGCGGGCTCAGGGCTCGAGCTTTCGCACGCTTGTGCACGCGAGTTCGGCGGGCAGCACCCACGCGGGCCTCACCCTGGGGAGGCTGGTCTCTCAGGCCGATACCCGGATCGTCGGCGTGATTGTCGCGGGCGAGGTCTACGAGGATGTGGCGGGCACGTACCTGCGTCTCGCGAACGAGGCGGCTGCACTCGTCGCGCCATCGGTCGTTGTTGAGGCATCTGATTTCGAGCTGACGGAGGCCTATCTGGGCGAGGGCTACGGCAAGCCCGCGGACGGTGTCGATGAGGCGATCGACCTGATGGCCAGGCTCGAGGGGATCGTGGTCGACCCGGTGTGCACGGGCAAGGCGGTCGCGGCGATCATCGATATGGCCCGCAAAGGCACCATTGAGGGTCCGGTTCTGTTCTGGCACACCGGCGGGTACCACGCGCTCTTCGATCCGGTCCTCGCGAAGAGGCTTTGGTCTGGCCTGCCGCGACTGCGCGACATCCGCCTCTGATTCGCGCCTGCGTATCCGTCTCGGCAGGGACCGCGCAGGGGTAGGTGTGCGTAATGGGGGCGGCGAGGGTGTTGGCCGGGTCGCGTAGAGAATGGGGGGATGACGGATTCGTTCGAGTCACTTCTCGATGCCGGTGCCTCTGCTGATGTGTCGGGGTGGGACTTCTCGTGGCTGGAGGGCAGAGCCACGGAGGAGCGCCCCGGCTGGGGGTACGCCCGGTTGCTCGCCGACCGGTTGAGCAGCGCGTCGGCGTCGCTGGATATTCAGACCGGTGGCGGTGAGGTGCTCGCCGAAGCGAAGGTGTTCCCACCCACGGCGGTGGCCACGGAGTCGTGGGCGCCGAACGTTGCCAAGGCGACTGGTCTTCTGCACCCGCTCGGGGTGGTCGTGGTGGCCGACTCGGATCAGTCGCCCCTCCCCTTCGCTGATGAGGCTTTTGACCTGGTGACGAGCAGGCATCCTGCGTCGGTCTGGTGGGAAGAGATTGCGCGGGTGCTCCGGCCGGGCGGCACCTACTTTGCTCAGCACGTGGGGCCGGGGAGTGCGCGTGAGCTGGTCGAGTTCTTTCTCGGGCCGCAGCCTGTAGCGCAAAGTGGTCGCGATCCCGGGGTGGAGGCTGCGGCGGCGAGGGAGGCAGGGCTGGAGGTTGTGGATCTGCGGACGGCGAGGCTGCGCATAGAGATTCGTGATGTGGCAGCAGTCGTGTACCTGCTTCGCAAGGTGGTCTGGTGGGTGCCGGGGTTCACTGTCGAGAAGTTCCGTGACCGTTTGCGCGACTTCCACGAGCAGGTTAAGCGGGATGGCCCGTTCGTCGCCCACTCGACTCGTCACCTCATCGAGGCGCGCCGCCCGTTGGGCTAAGGTCCCCACCAATGTTGAGCGGCGCGACCCGCAGCAGGCCATGGCGCGGGTGACCGGAAACTACAAGCGGGGCAACGAGCGTCCTGCGCGCAGTCGTTAGGCCGTCCGGTCGCTAGGCCGACCGGTCGCTGGGTGCCGGCGGCTTGCGGCGCTGCACGGCGACGGTGATGATGACGGCGACGATGCCCAGCGGGATTAGCGCGAGCCCGAGCATCCAGAGGAAGTCGCCGAAGTATGTGTCGGGGGCGGTGAACACGCGCCACCAGGTGCCCCAGAGGTCGCCGAGGTCGCGGGCTCGGGCTTCGCCGCTCCCGAAGGTGATGAGGCCGGGTACCGCGAAGGTGAGCATGATGACGGTGGCGAGGGCGCGGCTGGCGAGGGTGTTGGCGGCGGCGGCGTCGTCGCTGGTGTCGTAGTTGTTGGCGCGCATGAATTCGCGGGGCCGGGCGAAGGCGAACCAGGGCAGCACGGCGAAGACGCAGAGGGCGAGGCCGATGAGCATGGCGATGAAGGTGTTGGCGAGCCCGCCGAGTACGAGCACCTGGAAGAGGGGGTGGCCGTCGTGTTCGGAGAAGTAGTAGTGGAAACCATCGGGTCCGGTGGCGGCGGCGATGGTGTCGGCGACGGCGGGGGTGCTGACGGTGATGGCGCCGACGATGGCGACGATGGGCACGACGATGGTGCGGGCGAGGCTGACGTATATGGAGGGCACGTCACCGTAGCGGGCCCAGATGGGTTGCAGGACAGCCCACACGGTTGGGACGCTGGCGGCGTAGATGTAGTCGCTGAGGATGCCGCGGTCGTTGCCCGGGTCACCGGCAGCTGTGGCGACCATGAGCACCATGAGGATGGCGGCCACCCCGGTCAGCCACCACGCGCTGGCGGGCATGAGGGTGCGGAACCAGCCGCGCGGGGGTCGGATGTCTCTGTTATTGCGTGGCACGGTGGCAACCCTAGCGGGTGCCGCGGCCGACTCCGACTCTCAGCTCCGACGGCCGGCCGTCACGCCGATTCACACGGGGCTGGTCTCTGGGCCTTGCGAGCCTTTGTAGCCGTCGAGGAAGCGGCGGTACATGACTTGGTTCGGGAAGGCGTCTTTCACGTGAGTGCCGACAACGTGGTCGAGCTTAGCGGCGTTTCTGCCGATGAATCCCCACCGGTTCTGTCCGACCTCTTCCGGCAGTTCTGAACGGAACTAGGACTCGATCCTGTAGGCGTCGCGCACGATTCCGTAGGCGACTCCGAGCGCGAACTCGGTGCGGTCCCGAGTGGTGCCCGCGAACCAGGTTCGTGAGTGGGTGCGCGTCGGCCGCGAAGGCGTCGATGACGGCCTGCTCGACGATGAACGCAGTGGATTCGTCGTCTATTCCCATGCGTAGAAAGAGGAGGTCCACGCTGTGACCGGATGCTTCGATCTCGTTGATGAGGCGCAGTTTCGCCCGTTCGGCTTGTGCGTCCGCGCGCGCATCGCGCGTGTGAGCGCTGATGCGAGCGCCCTTACTTTTTCCAAAGTATAAGACTCGATGATCGCGCGGGTCACGGCGCGCATACACGTAGTGCTGGAGTCGGTCGGCTACCTCGTACGGTATGTGCGCGTTCTTAATCATCAGTCTTAGTAGCTTTTCGTGCGAAACCACTTACGCCTGCGATGGCATGACGAGTTCCATTCCCTCCGCCGTCGGTGCGAGCTCGAGAACTGTCTGATCTGATTCTGTGAGCACAGGTAGGCCGTCGGGTGTCGTGTGAAGCGCTCGTGCAAGGCGGGCGAAACTTGTGCGAGCGCTCAGCGCACCTTTACCTGCGAATGTTACGGGCACCTTGCTGGAGTCAAGTTGCAGTACATTGAGGTCGTCCAGCAACCTGACCAGCTGGGATTGTCGCTCAGCGATGTCGGAGAGTTCGTTTCGTAGTACGTGCTCGACGTGGGGCAGCGATCGGTCTTGGTTCGAAAACTCGGACGCGACCTTCTCGAGTACAACCACTCTTGACTTCAGCGCCAGCGCCTCGTACGTCTGGGCAACCATTCGCTCGAACTCCCAAGTGGGGTTTTCCACTTTGCCCACCAATGAGACCAAAAGCTCAGGTGCGTATACCCGGTCAGCTTCGCTCAGATTGCCGACTACGTCGAGCCAACGGTCGAGGCGATCGGTGTAGGAATTTGTGAGCGAGTCCAGTTCGCCGAATGCGTGAGATGCCGAGGATATTGACGGTATGTGAGCCCGATCCAGGAGATAGCCGGCTACTTTTTGAGTCTGCTGCGCAGCGGTGAGCAACACGGATCGTTCTTGCTGATCCATCCGTGCCTGAATCCCAACGACCGCATTCTTGATCGCGTCGAGTTTCTTGTTCATCTGGTGCTGGGCAAGCATCTCACCAGCGACGGCTAGGCCGACCGTCGCGATGAGTGGTCCGGCTGCGATCGTCGCACCGGTGCCCGCGGCTGCGGGCACTAGGCGTGCTTGACCCGCGATCTTTGTTGACCCCGCAGCACGCACCATCCCTCGGAAGCCACCACCAACCGCCGGGACGAGTTCCCGAGCGACTGAGCCGGTAGGCAAGATGACTCGATACAGTCCTTCTGTCGAGGCTGTACGGCCGAGTTGGCCCGCGGCCTGGCTGACTGCCTTAGCTAAAGCTCCCGAGGTCTGAGCTACCAAACCCGAACTGCTCCTGTTAACTGTGGCGCGGGTGCGGCTGATTGCGATCGCCTCGCGATCCAACAGCATCCGAAGCATCGCTTCCGTGGTCGGTTCTGTCTCGAGCGGGATGAGTGGAACAACGACAACTTCTTCGCCTGATCCCATTGTTCCTCCACATAATCGCGTACTGACATACTGCCATCTTGTGGAAATGCGAGACGGTTGCAACTCGACAAGGTCAGGTCAGTTGTCGAAGTGCTCGTCACCATGGGCCTGTACATGAAGGCGCCTGCTGAGGCGGAACGGTTGGCGGGGTCGGGTTAGTTAGGACGTCTCGCTGGTGCTTTTTAGAGCGCCACCCCGAAGTCATCCCAATCCGCCACTCTTCCGCGCCCACCCACCCACTTTTTGACTATTCTCTACGTATGCCAAGAAGTCACCCGGTTGAACTGGGCGCACGCACGTTCCCTAACAAATCGGCCGCCAAATCTTACGTCCGTGCGGAGATCCTGCATGCGTATGAGATTGGGGAGCCAATCCGAGACCCTGAGCATCTGGACATCCTGATGGACATTCTCGACCGAAAGGATAATGGGGCCGAGAAACGGGGCGGAGGGATCGACTACTTTTTCGTCGATTTTACAAGGAACTACCGAGTTTACGTTCGCCCCGATGCGCGGACGCTCGCCATCAGACACACGTCGCCTAATGAAGTTGACGTTGATTTCGGTTACGAAAGTGCCATCGCCGACTCATCCGACATTGACTTTGCAAAGGAAGCGCTTCGTTACACAATCCAGGACAAGCGAGACGAGTTCAAGTTTTCAAATTTTTCTGGACCTGAGTTGCCTTCAGACGCAGACGGCGAACTAATTGAGAGGCATGAAGACTCTGAGGTTCGATATAAAGATCCAACATGGGGGCAATTGACAGCGAATTTCGCGGCTCGCGTCGGTGGATGGGAAGCGATCGAGACCCACTCAGGCGATGGCGTATCGCCTCAAATCGGGCGGCGCTTGATATCAGATGGCATCGCAGCTCAGTGGCGCGACTACTATGACTCTCACGCGAATCCCGTGCTCACCCGTACACGCGGAACGTAGGCCCAGCAAAGACAGCGCTAGGGCTCCTGCCCGCAGGAATTCAGTATCGGCCTGCCTGGCGATACTGGGCGGCTAGATGTAACGCTGATGTCGCAGGCCCGGGGTAGCTTCAGTCATGCCGCAAGTAGCGGTTCGCGTGAAGTATAAAGGAGTTAGTACATGCGAGTTCCTCCGTACCACTCAATCAACACGTCAGATCCAGACGTGCACCACGTTTTCGACAATTGTCCGAGCGGACAGCAGATCCCACCGGCGAACCGCCGGTCGGGCACCAACGGCTGGCCGCTCTGCGGGCACTGCGACGACATGTGAGAGGACCGCGCGGGTGGCAGTGCCATCCGCGCGGCCCCCGCGCTGCTGTACCGTGAGTAGCCGATCACGAATCAGACCCCAGCAAAGGCGCCTGCCTGTACTGCTGATATGCGCTCAAATGAATTGCGTGTAGACCACCGACTACGGCGAGAGGGATCAAGTAGCAGTTGAGATCACCGTCGATGATGAAAAAGTCATCGATCTCGTCGAGTCCGTAGATCGCGCGATCAGCTCGAGACGTCGAAAGGTATACCTTCCAGGTCGAACCCACACGACTGGTGGAGGTTTTCACCTGCAATCGACGAACGTGACCATCCACCGTTGCGAGTAGATCGTACCGACACGGTTCTAGTGGCCACGAAACGTCGTAGCCAGCTAGCGTGTACCACGCGGCGGCCAATAGAGATCCAGCTCGATGAAGGTTCACAATATCCGGTTCTGCACTCGGTGCCGGGTCGGTAGCCTCAGCTTCGCGCAATCGAGACGTATCGATATCAAGCCTCGCAGCGTGAGCACGAGCAGATTTCTCCGCGGAGTGCCCCGTCAACCTCAACAGCCGCACAACATCAGTCCAATCAGAGGATCGAGAAATCGCATTCCGTAACCGGCTCTCTGTCATGGTTCCAGCAGCACTGAAGTGTTGAAAATCAACGCCGAGATCTTCCGCCCGCGACCGAACCGACTTGATCGAACTCGACGAAGTGCCTGCCAGGTTTAGCGACCTAAGAACACCTCGCCACGAGCGGGAGACGCTCACCGCAGCGGCCAACTGGTCATCCGTATAAGTGCGCACCCTGCTCATGGCTAAACCATACGGACAGCCACCGACAGATGCGGGGATGCAGACTGCATGCATGGTTTCATGAGAAAAATTTGTCGGGCTGACAGGATTTGAACCTGCGACCCCCTGGAGGGTTCAGCCCGTTTCCGGTCTCTGCCGGTCGTCCCAGCTACTCGCGGGTTCCCTTGTGTTTACAGGGAACCGGGCGGTTCGCTTGGTCCGAGTGTATCCGGTCGCTCGGGGTCCGTGGCGGGTGTTTGCGATGGGTTTCCGATGGGTGAGCGCCGAATGCGCTTGGCACCCATCAGCGACTGAGTGACGACAAAGCCACCTCACGCGGCTGCGGAGCGACACGGGATGCGTGGCGCTCGGCGACACGCGCTCGGATCAGAAGGATGAGCGTGATCGGCCCGTTGACGAGAAACTTCAACGCGTTCCAGATGAACAGCAGCACGAGCAGGTTCAGCCATCCCGGCCCGCCATCGGCGACCCACACGGTCAGTAGCCACGCGCCGAGCAGGTACGGCGCGGCGATGAGCATGGCGGGGACGCCCCACTTCAGGCCGCGTCGCGTCCGCAGCGCGTCGAGCAGGATGTTCGTCGGCATGTACGTCCGCAGGAACA
>DAOMOV010000081.1:0-8231 GCA_035444505.1 Terrimesophilobacter sp. | reverse complement strand
CACGTAAACTTGAGCGGTGGCCGAGACCGAGAAGACCAGCAGTGAGCCCCCCGACAGTGGACCCGCTATCGGCGCGGGTTCGGGAAAAAAGACCGCCCAGCGTCGCTATCTGAGTGATTCGACTCGGGCGAACTGGAGTTCGCTCATCGCGGCAGTCGGCGGGTTCGGTGCGGCCCTGCTGCTGGCTCTCGTGCGTGACCGGCTCGTTGTGCAGTCGACTCTCGACTTCCTCATTTCAGGGTACTTGTTCATGTGGCCGCTGTTCGGCCTGATCTACCTCGGCTGGACTCACCTCGCGTACACGAAAGCGGGCCCAGAGAATCTGACCCGGCTTGCACGGCAGGAAACCGCAGCGAAAAGTCGCTGGTTCTCGAAACTCTTCGGCTACGGGGGAGCGTCAAGCTGGACTCTCATGGCGGCGCTCGTCGCCATATTCCTCACGGTGGTCATCGCTCAGGACCCCGCCCACCGCGCCGATCTTCTCTACGTCACCCTCGGTCTGCTGAGCGTGGCCAGCTCGTGGGCTCTCATGGTGTACTCGTTCGCTGCGCAGTACCTGCGCCTGCAGGCCGATGCGCGGTCCGACGAGCCGCAGCACCTCGAGCTCAGAGTCCAGGGCAGGGCGTGGTTCGGTGACTACCTGACTCTTGCCATCCTGGTGTCGACGATGGCGGCGACCGTTTCCGCGTCGATCTACTCGCGTGAGGCCTGGACGATGGTGCGCACGAACGTGCTGTTCGCGTTCACCTTCAACTCGGTGATCGTCGCGATGGTGGTGTCGCTGCTCGTGGGCGGACTCTTCGCGTAGAAGTACCGCGGATGCCCTGCTATCGAACGAAGGTGATCGACAGCGGGTAGGTGTAGAGCTCTCCCCGGTTTGCGGTGACAGCCGCGATGATGCTGAACACGATGAGCACAATACTGATCGCGACGAGCAGGAAGATTCCGATCACGATGAGGATGAGGATCGAACTCACAACACTGGCGATGAGCATCGTCAACTGGAAGTTGAGTGCGGTCGCCGTGTGGTGACGCACGAAGGGGCCACGGTCGCGGAAGACCAGGTAGGCGATGAGTGACGGAATGAATCCGAAGAAGATACCGCCGACGTGGGTCAGGATCGACCACATCTTCTCGTCTGCCGGGTTCATCGGCTGAGCGGCAGCGTTGTTGTAAGGGTTTGCGGGCGGGGGAGGCGGTGTGGTCGACATACGCCAATTAAAGCACGAGGGCCGAAAGCTAACGTGCTTTCGGCCCTCGACTTGGTTGAGTCGAACCGTGTTACTTGATGAGTCGAATCGACACCGGGTAGCGGTACGAGCCCCCACCGTTGACCTTGACGCCACCAATGATGGACAGCACGACGTTGATCAGCCACGGCAGGAAGACCAGGAATCCGAAGAAACCGGTGACAAGGCTGTACAGGCCGAAGTTGTTGAAGATCATGCCCGCCATTGCGACGCTGACGATGGTGCTGATGATGAAGAGCACGATGTAGGTGGCAGTCCAGGTGATCTGCCAGTTGAGGGCCTCTTTGCTCTCCTGCTTAGTGAGCGCACCACGGTCCTTGAACACAAGGAAGATGATGAGCGAGGGAAGGAACCCGAGTATGCCGCCGAAGTGGGCGAACGACGCCCACTGCTTGTCCTCTGCCTCCGTGAGCGGGGCCGCAGGCTGGGGGGCCGCGGGCTGCGGGGTCGGTTCAGTCATTGACATTGCCTTTCAGTGAACTTGCTTGCACCGGTTCTGGTGAACAGGTAGCCGATCGTTGGTATGCCTCACCCGTGTGTGGCTTGACGGCAATCCATACCGTAGCGCCGTCGCGCAACTCGCCGCAATGACTTCGGGGCAGTGTGTCGCGATAGAATTGGCAGTCACACGTTCAGAGTGCCAACAAGGAGGGTGCGGGCATGGTGGCTGATCGCAGCCTTGAAGTCCTTCGGGCTATCGTGACCGACTATGTGGCGACGCGCGAGCCGGTCGGCTCAAAGTCGATCGTGGACCGGTACTCGTTCGGTGTGTCGGCGGCGACGATTCGCAACGACATGGCGGCGCTCGAGGAGGACGACCTCATTACGGCACCCCACACGTCGTCGGGCCGCATCCCCACCGACAAGGGGTACCGGGTGTTCGTGAACCACCTCACCGGGGTGCACCAGTTGAGTGCGGTGCAGCGGCACGCGATCGAGCGGTTCCTTGACGCGGCGACCGACCTTGACGAGGTGCTGTCCCGCACGGTGCGGTTGTTGTCGCAACTGACCCACCAGGTTGCTCTCGTGCAGTATCCGTCGCTCGGGCGGGCGCACATCCGCCATATTGAGCTCGTGCCGTTGAGCACGACGCGGGTCATGTCGGTGCTCATCACCGACACGGGCCGGGTGGAGCAGCGACTCATTGACGTGAGCGCCGGGGCCGACGTCGAGTTCTTAGCCGAGCTTCGCGCCGTGCTCAATACGAAGCTTGCTGGCCTGGGGCTCACGGAGGCCGCCACCAGCCTCACGGCACTCATCGAGTCGTTTCTTCCCGAGAGGAGGCCTCTCGTCGAGGCAGTCGTGGCGAGCCTGCGCGACCAGGTCGCCGCGAACCGGTCCGACAAGCTCGTGATGGCGGGTGCCGCCAACCTCGCCCTCACCGCCGACGACTTCGGTGGAAGCATCTACCCCGTGCTCGAGGCCATTGAGGAGCAGGTGACCCTGCTGAGGCTGTTCGCTGAGATGCAGGGTGACAGCGCGACGGGGCTGTCGACTCGCATCGGCCAGGAGAACGCATCCTTCGGTCTGGGCGACACGAGTGTGATCGCGAGCGAGTACACGACGGCTGGTGGCGAGTTGGCCCGTGTTGGTGTGCTCGGCCCGACCCGCATGGACTATTCCACTAATCTGGCGGCGGTTCGCGCCGTCGCCCGCTACCTTTCCCGACTGCTCGGCGACGACTGAGCTTTCCGCAACAACGATTCGAGGACCACGTTTTGGCAGACCACTACGCCGTGCTGGGGGTTGAGAGGGGCGCCACCCCTGAGGAGATCAAGAAGGCGTACCGCAGGCTCGCCCGCGAACTGCACCCCGATGTGAACCCGGGGGCGGATGCGGCCGAGAAGTTCAAGGAGGTCACCCACGCCTACGACGTGCTCTCCGATGCGCAATCGCGGCAGCAGTACGACATGGGCGGCGACCTCGGTGGTGCCTTCGGCGGTTTTGGCGACATCTTCGATGCGTTCTTCGGGGCGGGGCCGCGCGCGGCGGGCCCGCGCTCGCGGCGGGAACGGGGCCAGGATGCGCTGCTTCGCGTGGAGGTGGAGCTGAAGGACGTCATCTTCGGCACCGCTCGCGAGCTCGAGGTCGACACCGCGGTGCTGTGCGAGTCGTGTGAGGGTTCCTGCTGCGCGCCGGGCACCGAACCGGTGACGTGTGATATCTGTGCCGGCACGGGCATGATCCAGCGTTCGGTGCGGAGCCTGCTGGGCAATGTGATGACGCAGAGTCCGTGCGGCACATGTCGCGGGTTCGGCACGACGATTCCGAACCCGTGCCCGACGTGCTCAGGGCAGGGCCGGGTGAGTTCGCGCCGCAAGATGAAGGTGGATGTGCCAGCCGGGGTCGACACGGGCCTGCGGCTGCAGCTCCCCGGTCAGGGTGAGGCGGGTCCCGCGGGAGGTGCGAACGGTGACCTCTACCTTGAGATCAAGGTGCACAACCACGAGGTGTTCCACCGCAGCGGCGACGACCTGCTGGCGACGCTCGAGGTGCAGATGACGGATGCCGTGCTCGGCACGACGGCGATCATCAAGGGCCTTGACGGTGATTTGTCGGTCGAGATCAAGCCGGGTTCGCAGAGTGCTGACGTGGTGACGGTGAAGGGTCGCGGGGTGACACACCTTCGCGGCACGGGACGAGGCGACCTTCGCGTGGGACTCCACGTGTTGACGCCGACGAAGCTCGATGCGGCGGAGCAGCAGTTGATCCAGCAGTTCGCAGTGAAGCGCAAGACGCCGCCTCCCAAGCTGTCGCACTTTCAGCAGGGGCTGTTCCAGAAGCTGCGGGATCGGTTCACCGGGGCCTGACCGGTTTCGTCGGGGCTCGGAAGGTTCGCGCGATGGCTCACTTCTACATCGACTGGCGGCTGGAGGCTGCCGCGGTGGGAGGGCGCGTCACGGTGGAGGGCACCGAGGCGCGTCACGCCGTCACGGTGGGTCGCCTCCGGGTGGGCGAGACGATTCGGGTGGGCAACGCGAGGGGTCTCATGGTGACCGGAAGGGTGACCGAGGCGAGCCCAGCCGCGTTCACCATCGAGGTGACGGATGTCGTCACGATTCCCCGCCCGGAGCCGCAGCTGTGGCTCGCGCAGGCCCTCGCAAAGAGTGACCGCGACGAGTTGGCGATCCAGATGGCGACGGAGCTCGGTGTCGACGGGGTGATCCCGTGGGCCGCGGGCCGTTCGATCGTGAAGTGGGAGGGCGCGAAGCTGCGCAAGCACCTTGACCGGTGGTCGGCCATCCTGCACGAGGCGTCGAAGCAGTCCGTGCGGGCACACACCCCCGAGCTCGAGAGCCTCACCTCCACGAAGGCTCTCGCGGCGATGGCGACCGATTTCGACACGTACGTGCTCGACCCGGTCGCGACGGAGCGACTCGTCGGTGTGCGTGCGGGTGTGCGAGACATCCTGCTCATTGTCGGCCCGGAGGGCGGCATCACCCCGACCGAGCTCGCCGAATTCGAGGCGGTGGGGGCGAGCCGCCGCCGGCTCGGCGACACGGTCCTGCGCACGAGCACGGCGGGGCCTGCCGCGATCGCCGTTCTCTCTGCCAGTCTCGGGCGCTGGTAGGGGCGCCCGCAGGGCACCCTCAGTGCCTCCCTCAGCGCCTCCCTCAGTGCCGCCTTCAGGGCCACCCGGTACGATGGGGGGCATGTCCACGGCAGCAGAACCGAGCATTTTTGAGCGGATTGTCGCGCGCGAGATCCCCGCCGACATTGTCTTCGAGAACGACCGGGTGATCGCGATCCGCGACATCAAGCCGCAAGCACCCGTGCACCTGCTTGTCATCCCGAAGACTGCCGAGTACCGCAATGTCACCGAGCTTGGCGCGGGTGACCCCGCACTCCTCGCAGAGGTCGTTGCGACTGCGGCCGCACTCGCCGAGGAGCACACGGGAGGTCAATACCGTCTCGTGTTCAACCAGGGCGAGCGCGCGGGCCAGACCGTGTTCCATGTGCATGCCCATGTGCTCGGCTCCGACGACGGGCCGGCACTCGAAGAAGGCTCTCTTGGCAGTCTCTGACGCGGCGGCTGCTCAGCCGACGTCCGACCCGAGTGCGACGACGGGGGCATCCGGCGGCGAACTCGCCCACGAACAGCTCAGCGTCGACGGGGTCGCCATGGTGCGGATTCTCGGACCGCAGGATCGCCTGCTGAAGACCGTCGAGCGGCAGTTTCCGCTCGTGCGCGTCCACGTGCGCGGAAACGAAGTCAGCCTCGACGGTGAGGCCGGCCAGGTCGCCGAAGCAAAACGGCTCGTCGAGGAGCTCATCGCCCTCGTGCGCGAAGGAGGCGACCTCGGTGAACCGGATGTTGCGGCATCCGCTCGCATGCTCCGCGACGACCCCAGTCGCAGCCCCAGCGAACTGCTCAGCCAGGCGATTCTCACAAGCCGCGGCAAGTCGATCCGGCCCAAGACGATGGGTCAGAAGGCGTACACCGACGCCATCGACGAGAATACCATTGTCTTCGGAATCGGACCTGCCGGCACCGGCAAGACCTACCTCGCCATGGCCAAGGCGGTGCAGGCGCTGCAGCGCAAGGAGGTCAACCGCATCATCCTCACCCGGCCCGCGGTGGAGGCGGGGGAGCGACTCGGCTTTCTGCCCGGCACCCTGAGCGACAAGATCGACCCCTACCTGCGGCCCCTCTACGACGCCCTCAACGAGATGATGGACCCCGAGGTCGTGCCCAAGCTGCTCGCCACCGGCACCGTCGAAGTGGCCCCCCTCGCCTACATGCGAGGACGCACCCTCAACGACTCCTTCATCGTGCTCGACGAGGCCCAGAACACGACACCCGAGCAGATGAAGATGTTCCTCACGAGGCTCGGGTTCGGGTCGAAGATGGTGGTCACCGGCGACGTGACGCAGATCGACCTCCCCACGGGAGCGAGCGGACTGCAACTCGTCACCCGCGTGCTCGACAGGATCGACGACATCCACTTCGCCACCCTCACGAGCGACGACGTCGTGCGGCACACTCTCGTCGGGCAGATCGTCGACGCCTACACCGCCTACGACGCCAAGAAGCTCCGCGATCGCCACCTCGCCTCTGCCGCCGCCAAAAACAGCGACAAACGAAAGAAAACCCGGTAACCGTGTCGATCGAGATCAACAACGAGTCGGGCATCGACGTCGACGAGACCGTGCTGCAGCGGCTCGTGCACTTCGTGCTCCGCGAACTCCACGTGCACCCCGATGCGGAGCTCGGCATCCTCCTCGTCGACGAAGGCGCCATGGAGCAGCTCCACGTGCAGTGGATGGACGAGCCCGGTCCCACCGATGTCCTGAGCTTTCCCATGGACGAACTGCGACCCGGCACAGACGACTTCGAAACACCGCCCGGACTGCTCGGAGACATCGTGATGTGCCCGCAGGTCGCCCAGGCACAGGCGGATGCGTCGAAGCATCCGCTCATCGACGAACTCGTCATGCTCGGCTGCCACGCCCTGCTGCACCTGCTCGGCTTCGACCATGCCGACGCCGCCACCGAGCGCGAGATGTTCGGACTGCAGCGCGACCTGCTTGTCGGCTTCACCCACGACGAGCGACGATAGAGGCACCGTGCTGATCGCCGTTTTCATCGCCGCCGCGGTGCTTCTCGTCGCGCTCGGCGGATGGCTCGCCGCAGCCGAGTCGGCCACGGGCGTGCTCTCGCGGCAGGACGTGCTCGACTTAGCCGCGAAGTCGCGGGCGAAGCGCTCGCTGCTCGCGATCGCCGACGAGACCGGCGAGCACATCAACGCGGCCAGTTTCGTGCGCGTCGTCGTCGAGACCACGGCAGCCGTGCTCATCACGCTCGCGTTCATGTCGGTGTTCGAGGAGTGGTGGTGGGTGCTGCTGTGCTCCGCCGCACTCATGACGCTCGTGTCGTTCGTGCTTGTCGGGGCGAGCCCCCGTGCGATCGGCCGCGTGCGCGCTCGCGGTGTGCTGCGGTACTCCGCAGGGCTAGTGCACACCCTTCGCGTCGTGCTGGGGCCGGTTGTCGCGGCGCTTGTCGCCATGGGCGAGCGCGTGACACCGGGTCGGCCACGATCGAGCTCATTCTCGTCGGAGGAGCAGCTGCTCAGCATGGTCGATGAGGCCACCGAGCACGCGATCCTCGAGCAGGAGGACCGCGAACTCATCCACTCCATCTTCGAGTTCAACGACACCGTCGTGCGCGAGGTCATGGTGCCCCGCACCGACATGGTCGTCATCGACGCGAACGAGAGCATCGGTGCGGCGATGGCACTGTTTCTGGGTCAGGGCGTGTCGCGCATCCCGGTCATCGGTGACGACGTCGACACCGTGCTGGGGGTCATCTACCTTCGAGATGTCGCGCGGCTCAGCTACGAGAGACCCCTCGACTCGGAGAAGACGACGGTGGCCGAACTGGCCCGCCAGGCGCTGTTCGTGCCCGAGTCGAAGAAAGCTGACGACATGCTGGGGCAGATGCAGCTCGAGTCGAACCACCTCGCCATGGTCGTCGACGAGTATGGCGGCATCGCGGGGCTTGTCACCATGGAGGACCTCATTGAGGAGCTCGTGGGCGATATCTCCGACGAGTACGACCGCACCCTGAAAGACGTCGTCGAGCTTGGCGAGGGGCGATTCAGGGTGAGCGGCCGACTCCCGGTCGATGAACTCGGTGACCTGTTCGGCATCGAACTCGACGACGACGAGGTCGACTCGGCCGGCGGCCTGCTCACGAAAGTGTTCGGGCGGCTGCCCGAGGAGGGCTCTACCGCCACCCACTCGGGCCTCGTGCTCACCGCCGATCGTGTGGAGCGGCGGCGCGGCCGCATCATCACCATTGTCGTCTCCCGCGATGACACGCTCGATGGGCTGACCGAGGGCGACCTGCATGGTGACTCGAATGGTCTCGAGGAGCGCTAGTGGTCGACGAGTCGGCGTCGTTTCGGGCGGGCTTCATCACGTTCGTGGGTCGCCCCAACGTCGGCAAGTCGACGCTGACGAACGCGCTCGTGGGGGAGA
>DAOMOV010000080.1:0-8243 GCA_035444505.1 Terrimesophilobacter sp. | reverse complement strand
GCCGCGTCCGCTGGAACAGCGACCTGCGCTCAGACATTGAGTGTGCAGCCGGACCACTCCGCGAAGCTTTGCTTCGCTGCGGGCCCGGCTGCACACTCAAAACTCGCGCTTTACGGCCGCTGTTCCTGCTCCCGCGGCGGGCTCACGAGTCGGCGGGGGAGGACGGGTCGGTGGTGAGCTCGAACGCGGTCAGCTCGCGGGGGGACTCCTCGATTCCGGGGATCGTGCCCAGCACGCGCGACTCGTCGAGGGCGCTGAGGCGGCGCGCGCTCGGCAACACGTTCCGCTCGAGGGAGCCGACGAACGCGTTGTAGTCCTTCACGCTCCTCTCGATCGTGCGTCCCAGCTTCTCCACGTGATCTGAGAGTGTAGAGAGGCGACTGTACAATTCCTTACCCACTTGGAACAGTTCCTTCGCATCCTCGGTGAGCACGTTCTGCTGCCACGAGAACGCCACCGTCTTCAGCACCGACCACAGGGTCACCGGGGAAGCCAGAGCCACGCGCTTGCCGAACGCATAGTCCATGATGGCTGGGTCAGCCTCCATGGCGCTCGAAACGAGCGACTCGCTCGGGATGAACGCGATCACCAGCTCGGGGGAGGCGTCCAGCCCCGCGTAGTACTGCTTGCTTGCAAGCTTGTCCACGTGGGAGCGCAGCGCCTTCACGTGGTCCCGGATGAGACGCTCACGTTTCGCGCCCTCGTCACCCGTTGCGGTGGTTGGAATCCCGCTCGCCTCGAGGTATGAGTTGAACGGAACCTTCGCGTCGACCGCGATGTTCTTGCCGCCCGGCAGGTGCACCACCATATCGGGACGGCCGGCGCCGGCATCCGAATCCACGCTCGACTGCACGTCGAAGTCGACCCGCTCGATCAGCCCCGCCGCCTCGACGACGTTGCGAAGCTGCGTCTCACCCCACACACCGCGAGTGCTGTTGCTCTTGAGCGCCGCCGCGAGGGACTCGGCTGTGCTGCGCAGCCGCTCCTCCGACTCGGTCGCCGACTTGAGCTGCTGCGTCAGCTCGCCGTGCTGCTTCTGGCGCTGGGTCTCCAAGTCGGTGACCTTGAGCTGCATGGCCCGCAGGTTCTCCTGCACCGGGGTGAGCATCTGCAGAACCTTGCTCTCGGCGCGGTCGCGCTCTTTCTGCGCCTCATGGTCGGCGCGCTGCCGCTCCACAAGCTCGGTGTGCTGGTCTCGGAGACCAGCGACCTGCTCCTTCAGCGCGGTCGCGGTCGCGTTCATCGCCGACAGGTCGGCCTCGAGCCTCGCCCGCACCTCGAACTCGGTGGCCCGCACCTGAGCAAGGGCAAGCTCGTGCTGCGACTGCAGGGTGCGCGGGTCGGTGCCCCTGGATGACTGCCGGATGCGTGCGATGAGCAGACCGAGCACGGCCCCGAGCACGAGGCCGACACCGAGACCGAGGGCGGCGATGATGAGAGGGTCCATGTGACCAGTGTGCCAGCGACCACCCACACACCTAGTCTGGTGACGTGAGAAGCGCCGACCAGTTCAGCACCGACGACATTCGCGTGCTTCTCGCCGTTGCACGCACGGGGAGACTCGTCACCGCCGGTGAGCTGCTCGGCATTGATCACACCACGGTGCGTCGCCGCATCAACCGGCTCGAGTCCAGCCTGGGCGCCAGGCTGCTCGACCGCGGCGCCGATGGTTGGGAGCTCACCGCCCTGGGCCGCGAGGTGGCTGAACGTGCCGTGGGCATCGAGCGCATCGTCGAGCAGGTGGCGTCGGCGGCGAGCGGGGCGAGCGATTCGGTGCGCGGCACGGTGCGCATCATCGCACCGGATGCTTTCGGCACCGCGTTCGTTGCGCGCGCCCTCGCGCAGGTGCAGCGCGAGCATCCGGGAATCATCGCCGAACTGGTCACCTCGACCAGGCCGCTTAGCCTGCGCGGCTCCGGCTTCGACCTCGCGGTGACCGTCGGCGGTGCCACGAGTGCCCGACTGCCGATCGAGCCTCTCGCCGAGTATGCGCTGCGACTGTATGCGTCCCGCGACTACCTGGCCGGGCACGCCCCGATCACCGGGCTCGATGATCTGGCGGCGCATCCGCTCGTGTTCTATGTCGATGCGCTGCTCACGGTGCGCGAACTCGACCTTGCGCCGCACCTGTCGGGGATGCGGGTCGGCTTCGGGTCGACGAACGCCCACGCGCAGTTGCACGCGGTGAAGCACGGGGCGGGGATCGGGCTGCTGCACGCGTTCCTCGCCAACCCGGAACCCGACCTCGTGCCGGTGTTGCCGCGACTCGTCGATTTTCGGCTGCAGTACTCCCTGTCGACACGCACGGAGTCGCTCGCGGTTGAGCCGGTGATGATCGTGCGCGACGCGATCCTGCGCGACGCGAGAGCGCACGCCGCCGAACTGGTCCCACCGATCCCGCGTTGAGACCGGGTGGAGGCCGCGAGGAGTCACTCTCACGAGTCACACATCTGCGTTTTCGCACATTGGCTGGGCGCGTTCGGGGCTTGTCTGCGCGCGGGTTCCGTCGCAGACTGGGACCATGACAGCCGACGACGGCTGCACACCGCGACCCTCAAGGGATGAATATCGTGACCGACTACGTCAACCACTGGATCAACAACGCCACCGTCAAGGGCAAGAGCGACCGCACCGCACCCGTCTACAACCCGGCGACGGGCGCTGTGACGAAGGAGGTGCGTCTCGCCACCGTCGAGGACGTCAACGCGGCGGTCACGGCGGCGAAGGCCGCGCAGCACGCGTGGGCGGAGACATCCCTCGCGAAGCGTCAGGCGATCATGTTCAACTACCGCAACCTGCTCGTGGAGCGCCGCGAAGACCTCGCGGCGATTCTCACGTCGGAGCACGGCAAGGTGTTCTCTGACGCTCTCGGCGAGATCGCCCGGGGCATCGAGGTCGTGGAGTACATGGCGGCCGCGTCGGAGCTGCTCAAGGGCGAGTACACCGAGAACGCATCGACCGGGGTCGACGTGTACACGTCGCGCGAGCCGGTGGGCGTTGTGGGGATCATCACGCCGTTCAACTTTCCGGCGATGGTGCCGCTGTGGTTCTTTCCGGTGGCGATCGCCGCGGGCAACACGGTCGTGCTGAAGCCGAGCGAGAAGGACCCGAGTTCGGCGAACTTCCTGGCTGAGCTGTTCGCGGAGGCGGGCCTGCCCGAGGGCGTGCTGAACGTGGTGCACGGTGACAAGGTCGCGGTTGACACGATCCTTGAGCACGAGGACATCGGCGCGATCTCGTTCGTCGGCTCGACCCCGATCGCGCAGTACATCTACGAGAACGCCTCGAAGGCGGGCAAGCGGGTGCAGGCGTTCGGTGGGGCGAAGAACCACATGCTCGTGCTTCCGGATGCCGACCTCGACCTCGTCGCCGACTCCGCCGTCAACGCGGGCTTCGGTTCCGCGGGTGAGCGCTGCATGGCGATCAGCGTGCTCGTCGCGGTGGAGCCGATCGCCGACGAACTGATTGGCAAGATCACCGAGCGCATGAAGAACCTCAAGGTGGGCGACGGGATGCGCGGCTGCGACATGGGCCCGCTCATCACCCGCGAGCACCGTGACAAGGTGGCCGGCTACCTCGACATCGCGAAGACCGACGGTGCAACCGTGGTGGTGGATGGCCGCGGGCTCGAGGTCGACGGCGAGAAAGACGGCTTCTGGCTGGGCCCGACCCTCATCGACAACGTGAAGACCTCGTCGAAGGTGTACCAGGACGAGATCTTCGGCCCGGTGCTCTCGATCGTGCGCGTGGAGTCGTTCAACGACGGTCTCGAGCTCATCAACTCGAGCCCCTACGGCAACGGCACCGCGATCTTCACGAACGATGGTGGCGCGGCGCGCGAGTTCCAGCGCGGTGTGACGGTCGGCATGGTGGGCATCAACGTGCCGATTCCGGTGCCGGTCGCCTACCACTCCTTCGGCGGTTGGAAGGCCTCACACTTCGGTGACGCCCGTGCCTACGGCCCCGAGGGTTTCGCGTTCTTCACCCGCACGAAGGCGGTGACGCGTCGCTGGCTCGACCCCTCGCACGGTGGAATCAACCTGGGCTTCCCGCAGAACCACTGATTCCCGTTGGGGTCGGTCGGCCTCGTCGTGATGGCGATGCGCCCTTTCGGGCGCGATGCGGCTGGTTGAATCTGCGCATCGTGCCTGAAAAAGTGCATCGCCTCCCGCGTCGCCTCAGAAGTCGGTGAGTTTCTGCAGGTCGCCGCGCACGGCACGGATGTTCGCATAGTCCCACTGGATGTCGCGCGACTTCACCAGCCACCGTGCGAGCGCTTCGGTGTCGACCTGTGACGCGTCAGTGTAGCGCGCCTCGGCCGCTTTGAAGGTTCCGGATGCGCAGAGACCGGTCTCGTCGAATGACTGGCCGCTCCAGAACAGGAGTCTCACGGCATCCTTCAGCCGGTCGTAGCCGACGACGGGGTTGTCGCCCAGGAACCAGACCGGATGCGCGTGCCACACCTTCGCGGTCGCCTCGGGCAGGGCCCGGTCGATCTCGGCGGCGAGCAGTTCACAGAGCTCGCGGTCAGTGTCGCCGAGTCTCTCGTGGTACTCGGTGATGTCGGGCGGGAGGCTCATGCGACGATTATGCCGACCGCGGTGGGGTCTGGGAAGGGCTCAGCCGGGCAGGCTCAGCCGAGCACCATGCTGCGGTGGAGGGCGGCCGACTCGACGGCGGCCTGCCCGAGCGTGCCCATCCGTTGCCCCGTGATTTTGCCGAGGTGGGCGATGTCGGCAGCGTCGTGGCGCTTGGCAGCGTGCACGATGATCGCGGCGCAGGCCTGCGCATCGGCGAGGGCGTTATGGTGCTCGAAGTCCTCGAAGCCGGCGGCCATCGCGGCGACGGGCAGCCGGTAGGAGTCGAGGTGGTAGGTCTTGCGGGCGACCTGCAGGCTGCACAGGTAGCTGAGGCTGGGGCAGTCGATGCGGCTCGCGGCGCTCGCAGCGCGGATGACGCCCATGTCGAATCCGGCGTTGTGGGCGACGAGGGTGTCGCCGTCGGTGAAGGCGAGCAGTTCGTCGATCTGGTCGACCCAGAGAGGGGCGGTCTCGACCATGCCGGGGGTGATGCCGTGGATGCGGATGTTCCACTCGCTGAACACGTCGTAGCCAAGCGGGGGCCGGATGAACCAGTTGGCCTCGGCGACGACCTTGCCGTCGCGCACCTTCACGAGTCCCACCGCGCACGCACTGGCGCTGTTCGAGTTGGCCGTTTCGAAGTCGATCGCGGTGAAGTCGAGGCTCATGCACTCGATGCTCTCACGGGCCCCCGACTGCGCGTCGACGACTGGCCGAGCGGCGCCGGATGCGCTACTCGAACCTCTGGCCAGCGGGTCGGCAGCGGGTTAGCCTGAGCGGGTGGGAGTCACGGCATCCGCAGGGTGGGTCCGATCGGCGCTGGCCGCCGCGGTGGTGGGTTTGTGTGTGCTGGTGGCGGGCTGCTCGCTGGTGGCCGAGCGCGAGCATCCGTCACCGCCGATCTTCGAGCTGTTCGCGGTGGAGCAGCAACCGTACGATCGACTGCCCGCGGGGGTGCTGGTGTCGGCGCTGGTAGCCCTCGACTCAACGCGGTCGTTGGGGAGTGTGGGCAAGTACGAGTTCTTTGTGGGTCTCGGCAGGGCAGGTTTCCGCTACTGCGTGGTCGTCACCGATGTCTACGGCGTGCTGGCCGCCGTGCAGTGCGGTGGCGAAAGCTTCGGTGGTGACATCGCTGACGGCGTGGCGTTCAGGTTTGGCTCGACCGCGGCATCCGCGGTTCCGGGTGCGGTGGGGAATTTCGGGCTCGGTGACCATCTCAGTGTCGGGTTGCCGGGTGATAACGCATCAGACTTTGCGGCCGTTGTGGAACTCATCGGACAGCCTCCGACCTCGGCCGACCGCCTGCCCGATGGCGTCGTCAACGACGGGTTCCTCGTGGATGGCCGAGTGAGGCTGCTCGGTGTCGATGGCGACCGGCGGTTCCATCTGGGTTTGACGGAGTGGCCGGCAGCGCCCATGTGCTTGTTCGAGACGAAAGGGGATAGGTCGACCACGACCAGCAGGGGTACGTGCGGCGGGCGCGACATCGTGCTTTCGCGCATCGGGTCACAGACGGCCCACTTCTCGGCGGTGGGCTTCGATGGTGAGACCCCTGAGGGATGGCATCAAGTGTCGCCGCTGCTGCGCGTGAAGGATGAGGCACTTGGTTAGGCGGAGCGCACGACAGGTGCACTCCTCGAGTAGCAGCGGGTTGGGTGGTTTCACCGGTCGGGGCGGTTAGCCTGAGCGGGTGCGAGTCACAACATCCGCATGGCGGGCACGGGCGGCGCTCGCCGTCGGGGCGGCTGCGCTGAGCCTTCTGGCGGTGGGATGCACGGATGCAGGGGAGCGGGAGCATCCGCGCCCCGGGGTCTTCGACGTGTTCGACCAGCCGCAAAGCCAGTTCGACCTGTTGCCCGCGGGGTCGCCCGCGCTGTTGACGGTGGTGCCCAACACGACCCGCTCTGTGGGGGGAACCGGCATGTACGAGTTCTTCTTCGCGCGAGGCATCGCCGCCCCGTACTGCGTGGTCGCTGTCGACGTGTATGACCGGCAGGTGGGTCAGGCGTGCGGTGGCGGGATGTTCGGCGGATCGCTCGCTGAGGGCGTGCAGTTCGAGTTCGGGGAGTTCTGGGCGAAGGGGATTGCGGGTGGGCGTGGCACCTGGCAGCTGAATGAGCACCTCACGATCGCCATGGAGGAACCCGAGGTGGTGTACCCAGCGGTGGAGCACATTCTGGCGCGGCCCCAGCTTGGTTTCGATGTTCCCCCGATCACGGATGACGGCGGTGGTTGGGCCGATCCGGCGGACTACCGGTTGCTCGCGCTCGTTGACGGCGTCTCGTTCTACATGGCGAAGACGCAGTGGGCGGGACCGATGGTCTGCATCTTCACGCACGCAGCGGATGCCGACGGTAACGCTTGGGGTTCGGGTGCGTGCGGTTCTCGCGACATTGTGCTGCACTTGCCCAATGGATCACCCGCGCACTTCTCCGCGGGCGGTTTCACGGATGAGAGTCCTGAGGGCTGGCGCCAGGTGACCTCGCTGCTGCGGGTGAAAGTCACTGAGGATACTGCGGATCGCGTGTTCAGTGTCTTTGTCGATGACGCGGAGCCCGTGCACCCTTAGCGACCCGGGTACGCTTGTGGCTCGTGGCTCTCACTATCGCGATCGTCGGGCTCCCCAACGTGGGTAAGTCGACCCTGTTCAACGCCCTGACGAAGAACACCGTGCTGGCGGCAAACTACCCGTTCGCGACGATCGAGCCGAACGTGGGGGTGGTGAACCTGCCCGACCCGCGCCTGGGGGTGCTGGCGGGCATTTTCGGGAGTGAGCGCATCCTGCCCGCCCCTGTCTCGTTTGTCGACATCGCGGGCCTCGTCAAGGGGGCGAGCGAGGGGGAGGGGCTCGGCAACAAGTTCTTGGCGAACATTCGCGAGGCGGATGCGATCGCCCAGGTGGTGCGCGGGTTCGCCGACACGGATGTGGTGCACGTCGACGGCGAAGTCGATCCGGCGAGCGACATGGCGACGATCAACACGGAGCTGATCCTTGCGGACATGCAGACGCTGGAGAAGGCGATCGCCCGCTACGAGAAGGAGCTGCGGGGCCGCAAGATCGAGCCGGTGGTGCTCGAGACGGCGCAGAGGGCGATGGAGGTGCTGGACGCCGGGACGCTGCTGTCGGCATCCGGTCTCGAGCTTGAGCCGATCAGGGAGCTCGGTCTGCTGACGAGCAAACCGTTCATCTTCGTGTTCAACGTCGACGAGCAGGTGCTGACGGATGCCGTGCGCACTGCCGAGCTGGCGGCTCTCGTCGCCCCCGCGAAAGCGGTCTTCCTGGACGCGAAGCTCGAGAGTGAGCTCATCGACCTCGAGCCGGACGAGGCGGCGGAGCTGCTCGCCTCTGTGGGTCAGGAGGAGAGCGGGCTCGACCAGCTCGCGCGTATCGGCTTCGACACGCTCGGCCTGCAGACGTACCTGACGGCTGGCCCGAAGGAGGCCCGGGCGTGGACGATCGGCAAGGGCTGGAAGGCTCCGCAGGCGGCGGGTGTGATCCACACGGACTTCGAGAAGGGCTTCATCAAGGCGGAGGTGATCTCGTTCGAGGACCTCGTCGCGACCGGCTCGGTGGCCGAGGCGCGTGCGAAGGGCAAAGCCCGCATGGAGGGCAAGGACTACGTCATGCAGGATGGCGACGTCGTGGAGTTTAGGTTTAACGTA
>DAOMOV010000079.1:8213-8466 GCA_035444505.1 Terrimesophilobacter sp. | reverse complement strand
GCAGCCGCTGCCGCATCAGATCCGCGCGGTCTATGGCGAGCTGCTGCCGCGCACGCCGCTGCGGTTCCTGTTGGCCGAAGACCCCGGTGCGGGCAAGACGATCATGGCCGGGCTCTACATCAAGGAGCTGATCCTCCGGGACGACGTGCGCACCTGTCTTGTGGTGGCCCCTGGCGGGCTGGTGGAGCAGTGGCAGGACGAGCTGGCGCTGAAGTTCGGCTTGGAGTTCGAGATCCTCGCGCCCGGTGCGGAG
>DAOMOV010000079.1:0-8195 GCA_035444505.1 Terrimesophilobacter sp. | reverse complement strand
CGCACGGAATGAAGTGCTGCAAGAGCAGGTCGAGCAGGCCGAGTTCGATCTCGTGGTCGTGGACGAGGCGCACCGGATGAGCGCGTCCTGGTTCAGCGGCGAGCTGAAGGCGTCGAAGCGGTTCCAGCTCGGCGAGCTGCTGAGCGAGCGCGCCCGGCACTTCCTCCTGATGACGGCGACGCCGCACAACGGCAAGGAGGAGGACTTCCAGACCTTCCTCTCGCTGCTCGACCGCGACCGCTTCGTCGGCCCCGGCGACCGGCACGCGCAGACCGGCACCGCCGACGGGCTGATGCGGCGCATGGTGAAGGAGAAGCTGGTCACCTTCGAGGGGCGTCCGCTGTTCCCGGAGCGGATCGCTGAGACCGCCTCTTACCGGCTGTCGCCGGATGAGCAGTACCTCTACGAGGAGGTCACGGAGTACGTCCGCAATGGGATGAACCTCGCCGACCGTCTGGAGGGCAAGCGGAAGAACACCGTCGGCTTCGCGCTCACGGTGCTCCAGCGTCGTCTTGCGTCGAGCCCGGAGGCGATCTTCCAGTCGCTTCGTCGCCGCACCGACCGGCTGGAGCGCACCCGTGCCGACCTGCTCGACGGCATCCTCGACGCCCCGCCCCGCGACGCCCCCGCCTCGCTGCTCGGTGACGATCCTGACAGCGGCTACTACGACACGGACGAGCTGGATGCCGCCGAGCTGGAGGAAGCCGAAGAGGAACTCGTTGACGCGGCGAATGCCGCCCGGACCGCGGCCGAGCTGGAGACCGAGATCGCCGACCTGCGGCGGCTCACCGAGCATGCCCGCAGGCTGCTTGACACGCAGCAGGACGTGAAGTGGCGCGAGCTGCGCGGGGTGATCGAGAGCCAGGTGCTCACGACGCTCGACGGCAAGCCGCGCAAGCTCATCGTCTTCACCGAGCATCGTGACACCCTGAACTACCTGGAGCGGCGCATCACCCAGCTCCTGGGCAGGCGCGAGGCCGTCGTCTCGATCCACGGTGGAGTTCCGCGCTATGAGCGACGCCGCATCACGGCCGAGTTCACCTCGAACCCCGAGGTGCAGATTCTCATCGCCACCGATGCCGCGGGGGAGGGCCTGAACCTCCAGGCCGCGCACCTGATGGTCAACTACGACCTGCCGTGGAACCCGAACCGCATCGAGCAGCGGTTCGGACGCATCCACCGCATCGGCCAGACCGAGGTGTGCCGTCTGTGGAACCTCGTCGCCGAGGACACCCGCGAGGGTGAGGTGTTCATCCGCCTGCTCGACAAGATCGAGGAGCAGCGCGCCGCCTACGACGGTGAGATCTTCAACGTGCTCGGCACCTCCCTCGGCGACCTGTCGCTGACCCGCGTGCTGCGCGACGCGATCCGCTACGGCGAGCAGCCCGACGTGCGGGCCAAGATGTGGGAGGTCATCGACGAGGGCGTCTCCGCCGGGCTCCAGGAACTGCTCGACGACGAGGCCCTCGCCAGCGAAGCTCTCGCGCCCACCGACCTGGAGGAGCTGCGTCGCCAGATGGAGGACGCGAAGGCCAAGCGCCTCCAGCCGCACTTCATCCGCGACGCCTTCCTCGAAGCCTTCGACCGCGCGGGTGGACGCATCGAGCGGCGCGAGAAGGGCCGCTACGAGATCACCCATGCCCCCGCGAGCATCCGCGAACGCGCGGGGCGCGCGCCCGTCGCCCGCCGCTACGAGCGCATCACGTTCGACGCGGCCACCATCGACGTGCAGGGCACGCCCCGCGCTGAACTGCTCGCGCCCGGCCACCCGCTGCACGACGCGGCGCTGCAGCTCGTGATCGACCAGTACGGCCCGGTGCTCGACCGCGGCACCGTGTTCACCTCCGACGCGGTGACCGAGCCGACCCTGCTCGTCGGTGTGCTCAACGAGGTGCGCGACTTCACCGGGCAGACCGTCAGCAAGCGGTTCGGCTACTCGGTCGTCGGTGCCGACGGCATCGTGCGCGAGGCCGGCCCCGCGCCGTACCTCGACTATGCACCCGCTGACGAGCCGCAGCGTGCGACGGGCACGAGCCTGCCGTGGCTCACGCAGCGTGAGAAGGATGCCGTCTCGTGGGTGATCGCCGAACAGCTCCCGGTGTTTGCCACCGACGTGACGACCCGCCGCACGCAGGAGTACGAACGCGTCCGCGAGCGCGTTGCCACCCGCCTGACCCGCGAGGTCAACCGCCTCTACACCGAGGCGCTGAAGACCGATGCGGATGCGGCCGCGGGCAAGAGGGTGCGCTACTCCGCCGAGACGCTGCGCCGCCGCGCCGAAGAGCTGGAGCAGCGGCGCGAGTCCCGGCTGGCGCTCATCGACCGCCAGCTCGCCATGTCGCCGGTGACCCCGCGCATCACCGCCATCGCACTGGTCATGCCCGCAGTTCCCGAGCCGGGCACACCCGGCGACGTGGCCGTGAGCGCACTCGCACGCGCCGAGGTCGAGCGCCGTGGCGTCGACGCCGTGCTCGCCAGCGAGCGAGCCCTCGACCGCGACCCGGAGGAACAGGTGCACAACAACCCTGGCTTCGACGTTCTCTCTCGGCCTGCCGGGGGCGCGGGCATCCGCATCGAGGTCAAGGCCCGCATCGAGGGTGCCGACACCTTCACCATCACCCGCACTGAGGTGCTCACTGCGCTCAACGCCGCACCCGACCACCGGCTCGCGCTCGTGCGCGTCAGCGCCAGCGGCGCGCAGCACGACGAGGTGCGCTACATCGGCAACGCCTTCGAAGGCGTCGAGCCTGGCTGGCTCACCGACTTCGATGTCGTCTCCCAGAACCTCTCCTGGGACGACTGGTGGGCACGCGGCACCACGCCGTTCTGAGGCCGAGAGCCCGCACGCCTCGATCCGAGGCGAAGATTCTTTCGAATGCCCGCGTGTCGTGCGGCCCGGTGTCGGGGTCCGGTCATACGTTGATCTACTACCCAAAACGCCGCCGGGGGCAAACCGGCGGCGTTCTCGGGCCTCGTGGATGAGGGCGGAACCTGGAAAGTTCACCCGACTCTAGCGAGACAAGCGGCAAAGTGCCCAAACGGACACGCCGAATGTCGAGCAGCGAGGCCCCCGACCGCCGGACCCGAATCCGGCAGGAAGGAGCCGACAATGACGCTCTTGGACATCCCGACCCGCACCAGCACCGTGGAGCACGCGCTCAACGAGGCACGCTCGCGCATCCAGGTCACCCCCGAGGAACTCGACGAGGCGCGTCGACGGCGCGACGCGATCGCCGCCGCGCTCAAGCGCGAGTTCGGCGGGCGCACCTACGTCAACGGCAGCATCGCCCACGGTGACGCGCTCAACCCGCTGACCGACGTCGACCTCGGCATCGTGATCCCGGACCCCGACGGGCTCTACGGGCCGGGGCTGCGCGGTCCCGGCGCACTCCAGGAGCGCGCGGCCGACGCGATCCGGCGCGAGTTGAAGGACGAGTACCCCAAGCTGCGGGTTGAGCACCTCAACCGTCGTCGCTCCATCCTCGTGCGGTTCGGTGACCCCGTGACGTCCGGTCAGACCGACTTCACCGCCGATGTCATCACGGCCATCGACAACCGCACGGGTGCGGGGCTCTACATCCCGAACTACCGCACCTGGGATCGCAGCCACCCAGAGCGCCACACCGAGCTGGTGAAGGAGGCGAACGCCGTCACCCGTTCGACGTTCGCCCGCGGCACGCGGCTCATGAAGCACTGGAACCGCAAGCATGACCGGCCGATCTGCTCCTGGAACATCAAGGCGCTCGCGCTCGGCTGCATCATCACTCCGGTGACCATGACGGACTACATCAGCACCTGGCTGAACCACGCCATCGAGCAGCTCAGCATCGGCGAAACGCCCGATCCCGCGGGCGTCGCCGGGCCGATCAAGATCAACGAGAAGTTCACAATGACCCAGGTGATTGCGGAGTTCAAGGAAGCCAAGGCGATCTTCGACCGTGCGCTCATGCTGGAGGACGAGGGGTATCCGATCCTCGCGCTCAACGAGCTGGCAAAGTTCTTCGCCGACGAGGAGATGATGCCGAGGCCGGACCAGTCCGCAGTCCGGGCTGCCGAGGCCGCACGCTTCAAGGCCAAAACCTTCTCCGCACCGGCGCGCGTTGCGGCGACCGCCTCGACGACGGCGCTCGCCGACCGCATCAACACCCGCTCCTGGTCCTGCTGATGTCCCCGGGGGCGTGGTACGGCGACGACCCCGAGTGGTACGGGCCGTTCGATGCCGAGGCATTCGGCTCGCTCGGTCGGCACCTCAGCGTCAAGCGCACTTCCCGGATGCTGACGTATGGCGATGCTGCCGCGGTGCGGATGGACTGCGGCCGTGTCGTACCGCTGGGCCGACTCCCGCTCGGCTACATCGAGGAACCAGCGCGGGTGTACCGGCACGACGGAATCGACGTCCAGGGGCGAACCGAGCGCGTCGCCGTCACCGTCGTCTTCCGACCGACGCGCTGGTATCCGGGCGAGCTGCGGCTGCTCGACGGCCGGAACTTCCCGTCCGTCTATGCGGGACAGATGGATGAGGCACCACACCGCTTCGCGGACGGTTCCCTCTGCCTATACTTCCCACACGATCCGGTGCAGCGCCGCTGGACGGCGCAGAGTGGGCTACGCATGCTGCTGTCGCTCGCCGCGGATCATCTCTTCTTCGAGGATGTCTACCGCGACACCGGGGAGTGGATCGCGCCGCAGGCAGAGCACGGCTTCCCGGCTGATCGGAGGCGTGCAGCGTGAACTGGCTCCTCTCGCTCCTTCCGCCCGCGCCGATCACCTGGGACGGGATTGCCACCGTCGCAGCGGCGATCCTCGCGGCAGCCATCGTCGCGCTCGGCTTCCTCCACGAGCGCCGCCAGCACGCACGCTCGCGCCGCGCCGAGGCATACGCGGGCGCGCTCCAGGCCGTCAGCGACTACCTCGAAGCGCCGTACCGCGTCCGCCGACGGTCGGGCACCGCCGCAGATCGGTTCGCGCTTACGGCGCACATCAGCGAGATCCAGTCGCGCCTCGACTTCTACACCGCGCATCTCGCACTCATCGCGCCCAAGGTGCTCGACGCCTACACCGCGCTGGTCACGGCAGCGAAGGCGGAGGCGGGGGCGCAGATGAGCGCGGCATGGAAGGCGCGCCCCACGCGGCGCGACCGTGACGTACCGCTCGTAGTGCCGTACCCGCATCCTCGTGCCGACGACGCGCGCGCGGTGGTACTCGTAGCGATGAAGTCTCACCCGTGAGCACACGCCACGCACCGGGGCCTCCCGCCACGGTCTGAGCCCGCCGGTAGGCTCGAAAGTCGCAGTAATACCAGGCGCAAGAGCGCATCCGAGAGGAATCCAGTGGCAGTCAAGCGCAAGCTGATCGAGGTCTCGATCCCGCTCGACGAAATCAATAAGCAGTCGGCGCGCGAGAAGTCGATCCGGCACGGGCACCCGAGCACGCTGCACCTGTGGTGGGCGCGACGACCCTTGGCGACGGCGCGAGCTGTGCTGTTTGCGCAGCTCGTAGACGACCCCTCGGTGCGAGAGGACGAGTTCATCGCCGAGGCCAGGCAGAAAGGCTACGAAGACCCCGAAGGATGGGCCGGCCACCGCATCAAGCAGGAGCGCGAGCGCCTATTCGACCTCATCACACGCATGGTCGATTGGGACAACCTCGGCAACGAAGCACTGTTCGACGCCGTGCGCGCCGAGATCATGAAGTCCACGAACGGCAACCCGCCAGCGATCCTCGACCCCTTCGCTGGCGGCGGCACCATCCCGCTGGAGGCGCAGCGCCTGGGGCTGGAAGCCCACGCGAGCGACCTCAACCCCGTCGCCGTGCTCATCAACAAGGCGCTCATCGAGATCCCGCCGAAGTTCGCCGGACGCGAGCCGGTGTATCCCGGCGCGGCAGGTACCCGCACCGACTGGCCGAAGGCAACCGGGCTTGCGGAGGACGTGCGGCGATACGGCGAGTGGATGCGCGACGAGGCGCAGAAGCGCATCGGCCATCTCTACCCGAAAGCGAAGTTGCAGGGGGGAGGGGAGGCGACGGTCATCGCATGGATTTGGGCGCGGACTGTGACGTGCCCGAACCCGGCCTGCGGTATCGAAATGCCCCTGGTGCGCTCGTGGTGGCTCGGCAAGAAGAAGGGTAAAGAAGCCTATGTCGTGCCGCGAGTGGTCGGACGCCGTGTCGAGTACGAAATTGGTCACGATGCGAGTGACGGTCCCAGAGCAGACGAGGACGGAACTATCGGGAGGACCGGGGCGACTTGCCTCGCCTGCGGAACCGCCGTTGCGCTTACTTACATTCGAGAGCAGGGCAAAGCGGTCGGGCTTGGGCGTGCGCTCATAGCTACGGTCGCCGAAGGGAACCGTTCGCGTATCTACCTCGCCCCCGACGAAGCAGCACGCGCGGCCGCAGACGTAGAGGAGCCGAGTGATGTTCCTGGTGGCACGCTCGCCGCCAACCCGCGAGACTTCAAGACTCCGAACTACGGCATGACGACGTTCGCGTCTTTGTTCACCAACCGCCAGTTGACGGCGCTCACTACATTCAGTGATCTCGTGGTGGAAGTGCGTGAGCGCGTTCTTGTCGATGCGCGAGATGCAGGCCTTCCCGAGGGCACTCGGCTTGAGGCCGGGGGGACTGGCGCTGCCGGTTACGCGGATGCGGTTGCCACCTATCTTGGCCTCGCTGCGGATCGCATAGGTGATCGCAACTCCGCGGTTACGACATGGGACTCCAGCCCATCCAAGGAGCAGGTGCGAGGCATCTTCGCCCGGCAAGCAATCGCAATGGCGTGGGACTTTGCCGAGGCGAACTTCTTTGCAAAGTCGAGTGGCACTCTCGCCGAGAGCATGATCCAGGTGGCAAACGCGGTCGACCGCCTGCCGACGGGAAAGGCGGGCGAGGCGCAGCAGGCAGATGCGGCGTCCAGGGTCTTGGACTCCCTGGTGATCTCGACCGATCCGCCCTACTACGACAACATCAGCTACTCCGAGTTGTCCGACTTCTTCTACGTGTGGCTTCGTCGAGCTTTGCGTTCGATCCACCCGGAAGTCCTGGGAACGGTACTTGTTCCGAAGGCGGAAGAGCTAGTTGCCAACCCGTATCGTCACGGCGGCGCTGATGGGGCTAAGGCGTTCTTTGAGAGTGGTTTCGAAAGCGTCTTTGCTCACGCTCGTTCCACCGCCTCAGACGAGTACCCGATCACGGTGTACTACGCATTCAAGCAGTCCGAAACAGAGGATGGCGGGCAAGCCTCCACGGGTTGGGAAACCATTCTCGGGTCAATGGTTCGCGCTGGGTGGGTGGTCACGGCGACTTGGCCAGTCCGTACCGAACTTGCAAACCGAATGATTGTCTCCGGCACAAATGCGCTTGCGTCCTCAGTGGTGCTTGCGCTGCGCCCGCGGCCGACTGACGCGGCGGTCACCGACCGACGCGGCTTCATAGCCGCGATGAAGCGCGAGCTTGGTCCGGCGTTGCGGGAGTTGCAGCAAGGTGGGATCGCGCCGGTCGACCTTCCGCAGTCGGCCATCGGGCCGGGGATGGCGGTGTTCTCGCGGTACGCGAAGGTCATCGAGTCTGACGGCTCGGAGATGACGGTGCGCTCGGCGCTCGCGCGCATCAACGAGGTGCTGGACGAACTGCTGACCGAGCAGGAGGGCGACTTCGATCCGACCACCCGTTTTGCCATTGCTTGGTATCGCAGCAACGGCTACGACGCGGGCGCGTTCGGCGACGCCGAGAACCTGGCGCGAGCACGCGCCACGGCGGTCTCGGCGATGGAGCGCGGCGGTATCCTGAGCGCTCGCGCGGGCAAGGTTCAGCTCTATCGTCCGACCGACCTACCGGACGACTATGACGTGACGACCGATCAGCACGCCTCGGCGTGGGAGGCGCTCCAGCACACGATCCGCATCCAGGAGTCGAAGGGCATCCCGACAGCGGGCGCGTTCCTGCACGACGCGAGCCGACGTTCGGATGGCGCGGTCGACCTCGACCTCGTGAAAGAGCTTGCCTACCTGTTGTTCCAGGTAGCGGAGAAGAACGGCTGGACGAAGGACGCTATCTCGTTCAACGGCATCGCCACGTCGTGGTCGGAGCTGCTCGACTCGGGGCGGACGGCTGCGCCAGTCAGCACGGCAGCGACGCTCGACTTCGACGCACTCGACGAGTAGTGCTCACCGTTGCGGGGCTAGAACTCCCGCCCA
>DAOMOV010000078.1:3222-8537 GCA_035444505.1 Terrimesophilobacter sp. | reverse complement strand
GGTATCGTAGTGGAATGATCGACCGCATCAGGCTCGCCCAGCTGCACGAGCGCGAACGCCAACGCTTCACCGCTGCCAACCCCAAGTCCCAGGTCGCCTACGACAGCGCCGACCACCTCTTCGGTCGCGTGCCCATGACCTGGATGAACAAGAAGGCCGGCGGGTTCCCCCTCTACCTCGACCGGGCATCCGGCAACCGCGTCTGGGACATCGACGGCCACGAGTACCTCGACTTCGCCCTCGGCGACACCGGCGCCATGGCCGGCCACTCGCATCCGAAGGTCGTCGAGGCCGTCGCACGCCGCATCAGCGGACAGGGCGGGCTCACCACCATGCTCCCCACCGAAGACGCCGAATGGGTCGGCGCCGAACTCAGCCGACGGTTCGGCATGGACGCCTGGAGCTACTCGCTCACCGCCACAGATGCTAACCGCTGGGCCATCCGCCTCGTGCGTGCCCTCACCGGAAAGCCGAAGATCCTGTTCCACTCCTACTGCTACCACGGCAGCGTCGACGAATCGCTCATCGTCGTCGACCCCGACAACCCCACCGGCGACGGCATGAGCCGCCCCGGCAACGTCGGTGCACCCGTCGACGTCACCGCAACCAGTCGCGTCGCCGAATTCAACGACATCGAAGGCCTCGAGAGGCAGCTCGCCCACGGCGACGTCGCCGCCGTGCTCATCGAGCCCGCGCTCACCAACATCGGCATCGTGCTGCCCGAACCCGGCTACCACGACGCCGTGCGCGCCCTCACCCGCAAGCACGGCGCCTTGCTCATCATCGATGAGACCCACACCTTCTCCGCCGGCCCCGGCGGCATGACCAAGGCCAACAGCCTCGAGCCCGACATCGTCGTCATCGGCAAGTCGATCGGCGGCGGCATCCCCACCGGAGCCTACGGGCTCAGCCGCGACCTCGCCGAGCGAGCCCTGGGCCGCACCGACCTCGACCTCGTCGACATGGGCGGCGTCGGCGGAACCCTCGCCGGCAACCCCCTCTCCGTTGCTGCCATGCGCGCCACCCTCGAGCACGTGCTCACCGACGACGCCTTCGACCACATGATCGGCGTCGCCACCGAGTACACGCGCGGCATCCAGGGCGTGTTCGACCGGCACGAACTGCCCTGGTCCATCAACCAGCTCGGCGCCCGCGCCGAATACCGCTTCGCCAAGCCCTACCCGCTCAATGGCACGGATGCCGCTGCGGCCGCCGACGCCGAACTCGAGGACTACCTGCACCTCGCCCTCGCCAACCGCGGCATCCTCATGACCCCGTTCCACAACATGGCGCTCATGGCGCCCTCGACCACACGTGAGGACGCTGAGAGGCACGTCGCCGTGTTCGCCGAGGTCATCGCCGAACTCGTCGGTGCCGATGCGAGGGGTGCCGGTTCGGACGATGCCGGCGCAGATGGGGCGGATGCGAGTGGTACAGAGTCGGTGGGCAAGGTCACCGTCGCCGAACCCGCGTGAGCCACTCGTACGGAGACGACACCGACGACCGCCCCCTGTACAGTCGGCGGCGGCGCACGATCATGCGCGTGACGGTGCTTGTCTGCGTCGTCGCGCTCGTGCTCCCCGGCATCCTGTCGATCGTCTCGCACTATGCCGCGTTCGCGCACGCTGCCTGCGTGCGGGCCGCCGTCTACACCGACCCCAGCATCAGGTCGGTGCGCGCCGCGTTCGAGATATTCGGCCCCGGCGGAATCGGCTGGGAATGCTACGCGACCTCGGCCGCCGGTGAGCGCCATGTCGTCTCCCTAGGGCTGTTTCCCGCCGACGTGGTGCCGGAGGGGCCGACGAACCGCGCTTAGGTCTCGATACGCGGCTTCGCACCCGACGGCCGAGACAGCCGTCGGCGCTGGCGCCGGCGGCGATGGCCAGAAATGGCCATCGCTCCAAGCCGAAGCGCGCGCTACTCGACCATCGGGAATAGTCGCTGGTAGAGCGCCGTCCTGAGGTTCTCGAAGGGTAGCCCGCGAAGCGGGCGTATCGAGACCCGCCGGACTCGCTACCGGCCCGTACCACCCGTGACACGCATCTGGCCGGAGGCTTTGAGACGCTGACTGGTCGTACGAACCGCCTTGGCTCCCTCCACGGGTGCACCGACCGAGAGCTTGTACCAGGCCGCACCGAAGTTGAGTGTGCCGCCGAGCACGGCACCGATGACGGCCTCCGCGACACCCGAGCCCGGGTTCTGCTCGGTCGTGATCGGCACGGTCAGCTCGAATGTCTTCACCTCACCGGCACCCAACTCGAAGGGTCCTTCGTGGGTGAACAGCATCCGGAACTGGCTGCGTGTGCTGATCCTGCTGCGATCACGCTCGCGGTTGCGGCTGCCCAGCCCAGGGGAGCCGCCCCCGTCGGGCTCATCCTCAAACTCAAACTCCAGCGCTGTGACCGTGCGCGCCTCGTCGCCGCCGGTAAGGGTGACGGTGACGGGAATTCCGCCGTCGTCCCAGCTGAATGTCTTCGGCGCGTCGAGCGCGACCTTCACTCCGCCCGTGTCGAACATCTTCTTCAGTCCGCTGAAAAAGCCCATGCGAAACCCCCTCGATCGAAACAGTGACGCTCATGGTATCGGCACGACGTGACCGACGCTACGCCGCACCATCGAACATGCTGGTGACCGAGCCATCCGTGAACACCTGACGGATCGCATCCGCCAGTAAGGGTGCAATGGGCAGCACCGTGAGACCGGGGAACCGCTTATCCGGGGGCAACGGCAGCGTGTCGGTCACGACGACCTCATCGATGAAGTCCGCCTGCAGCACGACCGGTGCGGGGTCGGAGAACACGGCGTGCGTTGCCGCCACCACCACGTTCGTCGCCCCCGCCTTCTTCAGCGCCTCCGCGGCCTTCGCGATCGTGCGGCCCGTGTCGATCATGTCGTCCACGAGCAGGCATGTGCGGCCCTCCACCTGGCCCACAATCTCGTGAATCGACACCTCGTTCGCGACCTTCGGGTCGCGCCGCTTGTGGATGATCGCCAGCGGAGCCCCCAGTTTGTCGCTCCACTGGTCCGCGACCCGCACCCGGCCCATGTCGGGCGAGACAACCGTGAGTGTCTCCTTGTCGAGCTTCTCCTTGAAGTAGCGCAGCAGCACGGGCATCGCAAACAGGTGGTCGACGGGTCCGTCGAAGAAACCCTGAATCTGCGCGGCGTGCAGGTCGATGCTCATGATGCGGTCCGCGCCGGCCGCCTTGAACAGGTCGGCGATGAGGCGCGCCGAGATTGGCTCCCGCCCGCGCCCCTTCTTGTCCTGCCTGGCGTACGGGTAGAACGGCGCCACCACGGTGATGCGCTTCGCTGATGCCCGCTTGAGGGCATCGACCATGATGAGCTGCTCCATGACCCACTCGTTGATCGGGGTCGTGTGGGACTGGATGACGAACGCGTCACACCCCCGCACGCTCTCCTCGTACCGCGCGTAGATCTCCCCGTTCGCGAAGGTGCGCGCATCCGTGTGCACGATCTCCGTGTCGAGCGCCGCGGCGACATCCTCGGCGAGCTGTGGGTGCGCCCGCCCGGTCACCAGAACCAGCCGCTTCTGCCCGCCTACGATGATCTCTGACACGCGCCGCCCGCTCCCCTACAGCCCCGCCGCAGCGGTGCCGCTCACTCGGTCTTCTCCGTCGGTGAATCGCCTGCGTCGCTCACGCCCGTGCCGACCGCCGCATCCGCCGCTTTCGCCGCGTCTGCCGCCGCCGAGCCCGGTCGGTGCTCCTCGACCCAGCCCACCATGTTTCGTTGCGGTGCCACGCTGATGGCGAGTGCACCGGCCGGCACATCCTTGCGGATCACCGCTCCCGCCCCCGTGTAGGCTCCATCACCGATTCTAACGGGCGCCACAAACACGTTGTGGGAGGCAGTGCGAGCGTGGGAGCCGACAACGGTGCGGTTCTTGTTCACACCGTCATAGTTCGCGGTGATGGTGCCCGCGCCGATGTTCGTGCCGTCGCCGACTTCGGTGTCGCCGATGTAGCTGAGGTGCGGCACCTTGCTGCCGACCCCGATGGTGGAGTTCTTCGTCTCCACGAAGGTGCCGATCTTGCCGTTCTCGGCGAGGCGGCTGCCGGGTCGCAGGTAGGCGAAGGGGCCGACGGATGCGCCCGCCCCGATCACCGACAGGGTCGCGTCGGTGCGGTTCACCCGGGCACCCGCCCCCACCTCGACCGATTCGAGGGTCGTGTCGGGGCCGATGATGGCGCCGCGTTCGACCTTGGTGGCGCGCTTGAGCTGAGTGCCGGGGAGGATTTCGACGTCTTCGGCGAGCACGACGTCGCGGTCGATCCAGGTCGTGTCGGGGTCGACGATGGTGACACCGGCACGCTGCCAGCCGCGGATGATGAGCTGGTTGAGGCGCTTTGCGACGGCGGCGAGCTGCACCCGGTCGTTGACGCCTTCGACGATCCACGGCTCGCGCACGGGGGTTGCCGACACTGCGGCTCCCGCAGCGCGGAGGAGCGCGATGACATCGGTGAGGTACTTCTCACCCTGCGAGTTCTTCGTACCCACCCTGGGCAGCTGCTCCCGCAGCCCCGCTACGGAGAACACGTAGCTGCCGGAGTTGATCTCGTGCACGTCGAGCTCGTCGGGGGCGGCGTCTTTGTGCTCGACGATGCGGTCGAGGCTGCCGTCACCCGCACGCACGATGCGCCCGTAGCCGGTGGCATCGTCGAGGATCGCGGAGAGCACTGTTGCGGAGCAGCTCGCAGCACGATGGGCGGCGAGGAGGTCGCGGAGGGTGTCCGCGTCGAGCAGCGGAACGTCCCCACTCACCACCACCACGTCACCGTCGAACCCCTGCGGGAGGGTGCCGAGTGCGATTTCGACCGCGCGGCCCGTTCCGGGGACCTCGTCTTGGTCGGCGACGATCGCATCCGGGTCGAGCTCGTTGATGGCGGAGGCGACGGTGTCGCGCGCGTGACGCACGACCGCGACGACGTGAGCGGGGTCGAGTGCCCGCGCGG
The DNA here is from genome assembly GCA_035444505.1 of Terrimesophilobacter sp. Classification (GTDB taxonomy): domain Bacteria; phylum Actinomycetota; class Actinomycetes; order Actinomycetales; family Microbacteriaceae; genus Terrimesophilobacter. Next base: position 3,561 of record DAOMOV010000078.1, on the reverse strand, counting down.
TGGCGAGCACATGACCGAGCATGGGGATGCCCGCGACCGTGTGCAGCACTTTCGGTGTGGCCGACCGCATGCGGGTGCCTTCGCCGGCGGCGAGAACGACAACGGCAAGCTTCTGGTCGGTCATGTAAACATTCTGGCGCAACTTGCCGCACCCGACCTGCACGCGATCTTCTGGCAGACTGGGTGGGCGCAAAACACGACCCCGATGAGCGGATGCTGGGGGCCGGGTGGTGCGGTCCGCCTTGGTGTAACGGCAGCACGACAGCCTTTGGAGCTGTTAGGTCCAGGTTCGAATCCTGGGGGCGGAGCGCTGATGACGAAGCCCCGCTTCGGCACGGC
>DAOMOV010000078.1:0-3212 GCA_035444505.1 Terrimesophilobacter sp. | reverse complement strand
TGCTCAAAGCGGAGGCCATTTCTGGCCTCCGCCGCAACGCTCCGCCGACGCTCGTCTCGAGCGTCGGATTCGACACGCTCCGGGATAATAGTCAGATGCCCCCCCACGACGAGGTCGACCGCATTGTCGACGCATGGGCGCGGGAGCGTCCGGATCTTGATGTGGAGCCGATGCAGGTGCTGAGCCGTGTCGGTCGGCTGTCTCGTCACCTGGATCGGGCTCGGCGTGATGCGTTCGCGTCGTCAGATTTGGAGCCGTGGGAGTTCGATGTGCTCTCTGCCCTGCGGCGTGCGGGGAGGCCGTACCAGCTGAGTCCGAAGAGTCTGTTGCAGCAGACCTTGGTGTCGAGTGGGACGATGACGAACCGTATTGACCGGCTCGTCGAGCGGGAACTGGTGGAGCGCCGCACTGACCCGCATGATGGGCGCGGCATCCTGGTGGTGATGACGGAGCTGGGCCGTGAAAGGGTGGATGCGGCCCTCAGCAGTCTGCTCGACTACGAGCGTGAACTGCTGCACTCGTTGACGGCCGCTGAGCGTGAGCGGCTCGCAGGCCTGCTGCGCAAGCTGGTGCTCGACTTCGACGACGGGAACTAGTACCTGGTGATTGAGGGATCGCGCAGCGATCGTCTCGAAATCACCGCGACAAGAAAGTCACCCTTCGGTGTGCTCGATGCAGGTTCTGGCGTAGGGCCTGGCGGTGAGGCGCTCCCAGCCGATGGGGCCACCGCAGACGGCGCAGTCTCCGTAGGTTCCGTCGTCGATGCGGGCGAGTGCGGCCCGCACCTCGGCGAGCCGCTGGGTCGACTGGGTGAGCAGGGCATCCGTCTGGGAGCGTTCGAACGCGATGGTGACGCCTTCGGGATCGTGTTCGTCGTCGTGGTTGGAGTTGTGGCTCGCATCGATGAGCGCGGCGATGCCTTCGTCGAGGTCTTTGATCTCCTCGAGCGTTTCAGTTTCGGTGGCGAGCAGCAGTTCGCGGTACTTGTCGGTGTCGAGTCTCGACATTCCGACCACCTCCCAGGGTTCTGCGACACTCTACCCTCCGAGCGGGCCTCGGGGCTCGGTCGTTTCCGTCGGCGCTACTCGAGCGTGGCGGAGAGTTCGAGCCAGCGCTCTTCGAGTTCGGTGATCTCGTCTTCGACGGCAGTGATGGCAACCATCTCGGCGTTCAGCAACTGGTAGTCGGACTGGTCGAGTTCGGCGAGCTTGTCTCGAGCATCCGCCGCCTGCTGCTGCAGCCGCTCCATGCGGCGTTCCACGGAGGCCAGTTCCTTCTCTGCCGCGCGCTGCTCGGCGCCCGAGAGGGCGGGTCTCGATACGCCCGCTTCGCGGGCTACTCGACCGTCGACATCTGATCCCGTTGGTCGAGCGCCGCCCTGAGGCTCTCGAAGAGTAGCCGCCGTAGGCGGCGTATCGAGACCTCGCGCGCGCTCGAGCCGCAGGTACTCCTCGACCCCGCCGGGGAGGTGGCGCATCCGCCCGTCGAACACCGCGTACTGCTGGTCGGTGACACGCTCGATGAGGTACCGGTCGTGGCTGACGACGATGAGGGTGCCCGGCCAGGTGTCGAGGAGGTCCTCGATGGCGGCGAGCATGTCGGTGTCCATGTCGTTGGTGGGTTCGTCGAGGATGAGCACGTTCGGCTCATCGAGCAGCACGAGCAGCAGCTGCAGGCGCCGCTTCTGCCCGCCCGAGAGGTCGCGCACGGGGGTGCTGAGCTGCGCGCTCGTGAACCCCAGCCGCTCGATCAGCTGGCCAGGCGTGAGCTCCTTGCCGCCCGCGACGAAGGATCGCCGCTCCCTGCCGATGACGTCGGCGACACGGTCGTCCAGGATGTCGGCGAGCTCACCCAGCCGCTGGTCGAGCACCGCCACCTTCACCGTCTTGCCGCGCTTGACGCGGCCAGAAGTTGGCTCGACCGTGCCCGCGAGCAGCCCGAGCAGAGTGCTCTTGCCCGCCCCGTTCACACCGAGGATGCCCGTGCGCTCACCCGGTGCCAGGCGCCAGGTTACGTCGCGGAGAACGTTCCGCTCGCCAAAGCTCACCGACACGTTCTCCAGGTCGATGACGTCTTTGCCGAGCCGCTGCATCGCGAGCGCCTGCAGCGAGATCGGGTCGCGCACCGGCGGTTCGTTCTCGATGAGCTGGTTCGCGGCATCAATGCGGAACTTCGGCTTGCTCGTGCGCGCAGGCGCGCCCCGGCGAAGCCACGCCAGCTCCTTGCGCATGAGGTTCTGCCTCTTCGCTTCGCTGGCCGCAGCCATCCGGTCGCGCTCCACCCGCTGCAGCACGTACGCGGAGTAGCCGCCCTCGAACGGCTCCACGATGCGGTCGTGCACCTCCCACATGCTCGTCGCACCTCGTCGAGGAACCAGCGGTCATGGGTCACCGTCACGAGCCCGCCCTGCCCCGACGGCAAGCGCCCGCGCAGGTGGCGGGCGAGCCACGCGATCCCCTCGATGTCGAGGTGGTTCGTGGGCTCGTCAAGAAACAGCACGTCCCAGTCGTGGCTCAGCAGGGCGGCGAGCGCCACCCGGCGGCGCTGCCCACCGCTCAGCTCGGCCATCCGCGCCGTCCACGGGATGTCTCGCACGAGCCCCGCGATCACGTCCCGCACCCGGGCATCGCCCGCCCACTCGTGCTCGGCCCGGTCGTCGACGATGGCGTGACCGACCTGCTCATCATCGGGCAGCTCATCGGACTGGTCGAGGAACCCGACCGTCACCCCGCCCCGGCGGGTGACGCGGCCGGCATCCGGCTCGACACGGCCCGCGAGCAGCCGCAGCAGCGTCGACTTGCCGTCACCGTTGCGACCCACGATGCCGACCCGGTCGCCCTCGTTCAGACCCAGCGTGACGCTGTCAAAAATGACGCGAGTCGGGTACTCGAGGTGAAGCGCCTCCGCGCCCAAAAGGTGTGCCATCACCCTCAACGGTAGTGTGCGTCACCCACGATCAACGACGCGGGCCCCGTGGATCGGCCCCGTCGCCCGCACCGCGTGCAGGCCGGATGCCGACAGCGACACGTGCAGACCGCGCGCCGAATCGGCATCCGCCGCGAGAAACGCCACCGTCGGGCCGGACCCCGACACGACGCCCGCGAGCGCGCCACTGCGCTCGCCCAGTTCCAGCACCTCGGCAAGGCGTGGATCGAGCCTGATCGCCGCCGCCTGCAGGTCGTTGTGCAGAAACTCTGCCAGCACGTGCGCAT
>DAOMOV010000077.1:0-8547 GCA_035444505.1 Terrimesophilobacter sp. | reverse complement strand
CACCATCGTCGCGGTGGCGGACGAGATCGCGGGCGCCGCCGAACTGGTCAAGGGCAAGGCGGCGGGGGTGCCGGTCGCGATCGTTCGGGGACTAGACCACCTCGTGGCCGGCCTCGATGAGCCGGGGGCGGCCAGCATCATCCGCCCGCTCGAGGACGATCTGTTCCGCTTGGGAACCGAGGAGGCGTACCTCGCGGGTCACGCGGATGGTGCCGCTGGGCTACCAGCCACCTCCGCCTCCACCGCCTCCGCCTCCACCGGAGGATCCGCCCCCGCTTGACCCGCCGGAGAAGGAGCTGCCGCCGGAAGAGCTCCACGAGGAGCCCGACGAGGAGGGCGGAGGGGTGACCGCGAACCGAGTGGTGGCGACGCTGTGGGAGAACGTGTTGATCGAGTAGAGGGTGTGGGTGCCGCGGGCCCATTCGGGGGTGCCGAGGGTTTCGTAGTCGCGGCCGAGTTCGCGCAGCCACTGCCGTTCGACGTTGAAGATGACGGCGTAGGGGAGGAGTTTCTCGAAGAGCTTCACGACGGCCTGCCGGTCGGTGACGTCGATGCGCTCGGCGGTGTCGGGTGCCTGGAGCATTCGGATGCGGTCGGCCTCGGCGAGCTTCAGGTAGTCGCGGATTCCGAGGAGGTGGTCGCGCACCTCGGCACCCTTCTCGCTCATGACGTAGGGGGGTGTGGCGGCGCTGGAGGTGAAGAGCCAGAGGAAGAAGGCGGCCCAGGGTGCGACCCAGAGCAGCCAGTTGTCGACCTCGGCGAAGAGGGCATAGGCCCAGAGGGCGATGAGGGCGACGACGATCCAGGCGCCCATGCGTGCGGCGGGCCTGCTGGGGCCGGGCTGCGGCTTGATCATCCAGCCGCGGCTGCTGAGGCGTTTCTCGAGGGTTTTGTCGAGGGCGGCAAGTCGGTCGCCGAGTTTGCGGTCGGATGCGTTGAGGGTGATGCGTCGTCCGCTCTTGGTGGTGTTGAAGATGCTCGTCAGGATGTCGTCGTGCTCGGTGTCGACAGCGTAAGGGTCGACGAGGAGCTCGAGTTCCCACCGGTTGTCGCTGGGCGTGTTGAGGTTCTCCCGCAGTTTGACGACGTCGCGCACGGTGTAGTCGATGAGTTGAGCGGGGAGTGCCGCCTTTTTCTTGTCGAGGAGGTGGGCGGCGAGGGCGGGGTAGGCGTCGTCGTGGGGGGTGTACTGGGGGATGATGATTCCCCGGCCCGGGTGGTCGCGCCAGGCGATGACGCGGTAGGCGAGGGCGAAGAGCCAGAGCATTGCGGATGCGCCGAGCAGCACGAGGGGGAGCAGGTTGAACGCCCAGTGCTCTCTGAGGATGAACGGTTCGGCGAAGGTGCCGGGGTGGAACCCGACGGCGAAGGTGAGGGTCTGGTAGCGCTCGAGGTTGCTGACGGATGCTTCGAACCCGTTCCCGGTGCGGGTGATGGCGCACTGGTCGGTGGAGCCGGAGTAGCCGTAGTAGCAGGCCGCATTGCCCGTGAGTGCCTGCTGGAGTTCGGGGCTGAGGTGCACGGTGGCGCTGACCGTGCCGAAGGGCTGCGCCCAGCCGGTGCCGTTGACGTCCCAGTAGAACTCGTCAGTGCTGGTACCAGCCCAGGTGTCGTCGAAGCTGCGCACGACATCGCGTGACGTGTACTCGATGACGTAGGTCACCTGTCCGTGCACGTAGGAGCTGGGGTCGCCGATGCGCACGACGGTGAAGCCGCCGTCGTCGCTGACGCTGTAGGGATGGGGTCGGCCGTTCTCGTCGAAGACCCCGGTGATGGTGACCTTCAGGTCGACTTCACCGTACGTGCTGGGGATGGCGCGCAGGATGCCGCGGTTCTGGTCGAAGTCCGGAAACTGGGCGACGAAGGTCTCCACGGTGCGGAGGGTGGCGTGTCCGCCCTCGTCGCGGTCGAGATAGAAGTCGGCGTGGAGGCTGTCGAAGGTGAAGTCGTCGACGGCGGCGGATGCGGGGGTGCCGGTGAGCAGAGTTGTCACCGCGAGCGTCAGACCGGTCAGTACCGCGGCCGCTCGACGGCGTGTGTGGTGCATACAGACAGGGTAGGGGTTGCGGTGGCAGACTCGTTACTGCCGATGCGCGCCTGGTGCGGCGTGTCGGTGGAAGGTTGACAGTGTTGTCTCGCTTCTCGGGTTCTGCGGCTCCTGCGGGGCTGGGCCGCGGCCCGCGTCGGGTGCGGTTGTCGCCGCGGGGTTCGGCGTTTCTCGTGTTCGCGGGTGTGGCGCTCGTGGCCGCGTATCTGGCGGGGTGGCCGGAACTGCTCGTGGTGGCGTGCTTCGCGGCGGTGCCGCCGCTGGTGGCCCTGCTGCTGGTGTGGCGGCAGCGAGCGGTGTTCTCGGTGGTGCGGGTGGTGTCGCCGCGGGTGCTGTCAGCGCGCAGCCCGGGCGTCGTGCGGTTGCTGGTGCGCAATGCGGGGGCGGCGCGCTCGGCACGGGGCGAGTGGTGGGATCGCCTGCCGTGGGTGCCGGGTGTGAGCGAGGCGCTGCCGCTCGAGCACGTTGAGCCGGATCGGGTGCGGGAGCTTCGCTACTCGGTGGTGCCTCCTGCGCGGGGTGTGGTCGACGTCGGCCCGTTTGTCGTGAGGTGGGGTGATCCTTTCGCTCTGGCGTCGATGGAGTGCGAGTTCGGCGCACCCGAGCGGGTGGTGGTGGCGCCGGAGCTGGTGCCGTTGGCATCGGGTGTGGTCGAGATTGCGGCCGATAGCGGCAGTGCGCGATTGTTTCAGCACCGCGCTCTGGCGGGTGAGCACGATGTGATGACGCGGGAGTACCGCACGGGGGACGCGCTGCGGCGGGTGCATTGGCGGTCGTCTGCGCACCGGGGCGAGTTGATGGTGCGAGAGGATGAGCGGCGCTCGCACGCGTCGGCCGTGCTGCTGGTGGAGACACGGGCGAAGCGGTTCGGTGACGTGGTGGGGGCGCGCTCGCGGCATCCGTGGAGTGAGCTGTTCGAGTGGAACCTGTCGCTCGTGGTGTCGCTGCGCGAGCTCTTGGTGGCGTCGGGGGTGTCAGTGTCGGTGGTGGAGACGTCGCAGCCGCAGTTGGCTCCGGCGCGACTGACGCACGATTTCGTGGAGTCCCTCGCGAGGGCCTCGCCCGGTTTCGACGACTACCGGAGCCCCAGGTGGCGGGATGACGCGTCGCGGGGTTTCGGGTCGGTGTTCGCGGTGCTGGGGGTTCCGGATTCACCGCTCGTGAAGGACCTGGTGGCGTCGCGGTCGCTGTTCGACTCGGCCGTGGCGTTCGTGCCGCGCCAGACACCGGATGCCGTGCAGGGTTCGCTGCGCACGGCGGGGTGGTCTGTGGTCGCGGTGGAGCGGGGCGAGCCGGTGGCTGAGGCGTGGCTGCGGGTGGGTGCCGATGGTTGAGCGGTGGCGTGCGGAGTGGCCCCTCCTCGCGGTGGTGGGGGTCGCGCTGCTGCTCGCCTTTGCTGGTCTGCACACGGTGTTGGAGGGCTGGGGCTGGTGGTGGTGGGCGCTCGCGCTGACGGTGCTGTCACTCATGGCGGGTCTCACAGCACGGGTGCTGGGGTGGGGTCGGGTGTGGGCGCCGGTGGCCTCGCTCGTGGTGCTCGTGATCGCGGTCGTGGCGCGATTCGCGGCGGGAACGGCGGCGCTCGGGTTCGTGCCGACACCTGAGACTCTGGAGGTGTTCCGGCGCCTGGTGCGGGACAGCACATACTCGATCACCTGGCAGACGGTGCCGGCGCGGGCCGATGAGTCGATCTCGTTCGTGCTGACCCTCGGGGTCGTCGTCGTGCTCGTGCTGGCGGAGATCGTGGTGTTCTCGCTGCGCGCGCCCGCGTTCGTGGGGCTGCTGCTCGCGGCGATGTTTCTCGTGCCGACGATTCCGCCGGAGGGCGAGTGGAGTCGTCCACTGTTCGTGGCGACGGCGATCGCCTACCTCGTGCTGCTGCTCCTGAGGCCGCGGGAGCGCAGAGGCGGGGCGCCGGGTGGTGTCCGTTCGCGCGGTGCTGGCGCAGGCATCCGCTCTTGGAGTGCCGTGGGGGTTGTCGTGGGGGTGGCGGTGTCGGCGGTGACTGCCGGGATGCTGGTGCCCGCGGTGCTGCCGTCGACGGATGTCGCGGTGACGACGAACGAGTTGGGGCCGCCGGTGGCATCAGGGGCGAACCCGATTCTGCGGCTGGGGGACGATCTGCGGCGAAGCGAGGCGCTGCCGGTGCTCACCTACAGCACGGTGTCGGGGGGCGGCTTGTATCTGCGCCTCAGCGAGATCGTCGACTTCACAGGTGAGGAGTGGGAGTCGGAGCGGCCCGTGCTGGCGCCGGAGCGGCGCCCGGTGGATCTGCCGCGCGCACCCGGTCTCGACCTGGGAGTGTCGACGCGCGCGGAGGTGGGGTTCGTGCGGGTGGGGAACCTGCAGAGTCCGTGGCTGCCGGTTCCGTACCCGGCGTCGCGGGTGACGGGTCTGGTGGGGGAGTGGAAGTGGGTGCCGGAGTCGCTCACGATCGCGAGCGACGGGTCGCTGGCGGCGGGTGAGGTGTTCACGGTGGAGAGCGTGCGGGTGGTGCCGACGCCTCAGCAGCTTGAGGCGGCGGGTTCGCGGGTGCCGGAGGGGTTGGAGCGGTACCTGGAGCTGCCGACGGTTCCCGCGGCGGTGTCGGCGGCGGCACACGAGTTCACGGCGGGGGCGGGTTCGAGCTATGAGCGGGCGGTGGCGCTGCAGCAGGCGCTGCGGTCGTCGGCGTTCCGCTACTCGGAGGATGCCCCGGTGGCGCAAGGGTATGACGCGACGAACCTGGAGGCGATCGCGGCGTTCCTGGACGCAGGGGCGGGGTACTGCATCCACTTCGCGTCGGCGATGGCGGTGATGGCGCGAGCGCTGGACATCCCGAGCCGCATCATGGTGGGGTTCCAGCCGGGTTCGCGGCAACACGGCTCGGATGCGGGCCGCACCCTCTACGCGGTGACGACGCACGACCTGCACGCCTGGCCGGAGCTGTACTTCGACGGGCTCGGCTGGGTGGCATTCGAGCCGACACCGAGCCGGGGCTCGCTGCCGGTGTATGCGAACCCGGTGGTGGAGGGTGTTCCGTCGGTGGGTGGGGTGGCGCCCCCGGCGGGCGGTCCGGTGGAGGTGGCCGAGCCGTTCGCTCCGCAGATCGACGATGGACCGACCGTCGCGGGCTGGTTGACGTCAACGAACCTCACCGGGCTGTTCGCGTTGGGTGGGGTGCTGCTGCTCGCCGGCGTACTGGCACTCGTACCCGCGGGGGTGCGTCTGCTGCTGCGGCGGCGCCGGCTGGCGCTGGTGCGGTCGGGGCGGGGCTCGGCGCTCGTGGCGTGGCGTGAGGTGCTGGACTCGGCGGCGGATGTGGGGGTCGAGCTCGATCGAGGCCAGACACCGCGCGCGGTGGTGCTGCGGTTGTCGCGGGCGAGGGGCATCTCGGATGCGGGCCGCGCCGCGCTGGAAAGGCTATGCGCGGCGGTCGAGCTCTCAGAGTTCGGGCCTCCGGGCACGACCGGCGCCGCACCCTCGCTCGCGGACGATGCCGAGCTCGTCGTCTCCTGCCTCCTCGTGGGACTGGACGCGGACCGTCGCGCGCGGGCCCACCTGCTGGCGCCGTCCCTCGTGTCGGGCACCCGCGACTGGCTCCGCCGCCGCTAGTGTGCTCGTTCTCAGCCCGCCCAAGCGAATTCCGGCCCAGTCGTGGCAGACTCGCAGGAGGTTTCCACGGCCAGGAAAGAGGCACCGATGGCGAAAACCCGCACCGACGCATCCGCCGATAGCACCCTCAGCGCCCAGGAGTTCCACGACGCGGCATCCGGAATCATCGCAAGCATTGAGACCGTCATCGACGGCAAGCGGGACGCCATCGACCTCACCCTCACCACCCTCCTCGCCGAGGGACACCTGCTCATCGAAGACGTGCCCGGGGTCGGCAAGACCATGCTCGCCCGCGCACTCGCGCGGTCGGTTGACTGCACGGTGAACCGCATCCAGTTCACGCCCGATCTGCTGCCCTCCGACATCACCGGTGTCTCCGTCTACAACCAGGCCGAACTAGAGTTCCGGTTCACCCCCGGCCCCATCTTCGCCAACATCGTCATTGGCGACGAGATCAACCGGGCGAGCCCCAAGACCCAGTCCGCCCTGCTCGAAAGCATGGAGGAGGGCCAGGTCAGCGTGGACGGCAAGACCCACCAGCTCGACAGGCCCTTCATCGTCGTCGCCACCCAGAACCCCGTTGAGATGGAAGGCACCTACCCGCTTCCTGAGGCGCAGCGCGATCGTTTCATGATCCGCATCTCCATGGGCTACCCCGACGACAGCGCCGAGGTCGCCATGCTCCGCAACCGCGAGACGACGAGCCCCCTCGACAACATCACACCCGTCGTCACCCTCCCGAGGCTGCGGCAGATGATCGACCACGTTCGCAACACGTACGTCTCGACCGCCGTGGAGCAGTACGCGGTCGCCATCGCCCAGGAGACCCGCCGCGACCGTGACCTTCGCCTCGGTGCGAGCCCCCGCGCCACCCTGCACCTCGTGCGCGCCGCGAAGGCTCGTGCTGCACTCGACGGGCGCGAGTTCGTCATCCCCGACGACATCGACGACCTCGCCGTTCCGGTGCTCGGGCACCGCCTCATCGCCGCCGCCCGCGTCGCCGGCGGAACCGCCCTGCAGGCCAGCAGCATCGCCGACGTCATCCACCGCATCGTCGCCGCCACGCCCGTCCCGCTCAGCAGCAACCCGTAGGTCGCGAGAATGAACCGAGCCCGCACCCTCACGGCTCTCTTCACCCGCCGAACCAGACCCACCCGGCGAGGGTGGGCACTCCTCATCTCTGGTGCCATACTCATCGTCTCCGCGTACAGCGTCGACCGCACCGAACTCCTCTACCTCGGAAGCTTCCTCATCGTCGCACCCCTTCTCGCCCTCGCCACCGTGCGACTGCGACGAGTGCGCGTCCACACGGCCCGCCGGTTCACCCCCCACCTCGCCCACGCCCACCAGCGCCTCGACATCAGCATCGACGTCCGCAACCGAGCAGCCGGACGAACCACACAGTCCGCGTGGCGCGACACGCTCCCGTGGCCGGCCCCAACAGCACACGGCACGCTTGAACCACTCGCCGCTTACCGCAGCAGCCGCAGCACGGGCACGACCACCAGCCTCAGCTACCACACCACCCCGCCTCGGCGAGGCGTTCACAGCATCGGGCCGCTCATCATCGACACCCCCGACCCGTTCGGCCTCGCCCGCGGAGAGGTCGCCGTCGGCGACACCCATGACGTCATCGTCGCCCCAGCGACGGCGACACTCCCCGACACGGGCCGCAATATCGCCGCCGATGACGGTTCCGCGCGCGCAGTCCAGCTGCGCAGCAGCGCCAACGACGACGAGCTCATGACCCGCGAGTACCGGGCGGGGGATCCGCTCCGCAGGGTGCACTGGAAGGCATCCGCCCGCCACGGCGAGCTCATGGTGCGACAGGAGGAGCAGCGCAGCCACGCGCGCGCCCGCCTCGTGCTCGATACCCGCCGCCGCGGCTACCGCGACCTCCAGCGGCCCACCCCCACCGAGCCGGAGAGTGACAACTTCGAGTGGCTCGTCTCCTTCGCCTCCTCCCTCACTCACCGCCTGCAGCACACCGGATTCACGGTGGACGTGACCGAGACGGCGCGGCCCCAGCTCGCGAGCCCCGACATCCGCGAGGAGTTCCTGGAGAGCCTCGCCACTCTCGAACTCCGCGAGGAACCCCGCCGCGAGAACCAGTTGGGCCTCCGCCCCGAACCGGGCCGCACCCTGGGCACCATCTTCGTGCTGCTCTCCGACGCCGAACCCCACATCGTCGATGAGCTCGCCGCCAACCGCGTCCACTACGACCACGCCGTCGCCTTCATCATTGCTGCACGCCGGGAGGCTGTCGCCGAGCCGCTCGCCGCCGCCGGTTACACGTGCATCGAGATACTCCCCGATGACGACCCCGTCGACGTGTGGCTCACGATCGCCCACCTCGCCGAGCACACGGACTCGTATGTCTGAACCGCAGCGCCGAGGGGGGCCTTGGCGCGGTACTCTCGCACTGTTCGCCGCGTTCGCGATCAGCATCGCAGGCCTGCACACGGTGCTCGCCGGGGTCGCCTGGTACTTCGCCCTCCTCGGCACGATCACCGCCGTTCTCGGTGTGGCGCTCGCAGCGCGCGCACTGAGCGGCAGGATGTGGATGCCCGCGTTCGCCTCCTTCGTGATGCTTGTCGTCATCCTGGGCCAGTTCTTCACCGGAAATGAGCTCTGGTTCCGCCTCATTCCCGTCGCCGCCACGTGGGACCGCGTGGGGCAGCTGCTCGCGGAGGGCACTCACTCCATCACCGTGCAGGTCGTGCCCGCGGATGTCGACAGCGGCATGCTGTTCCTGCTCACCCTTGGCGTCGGGGGGCTGGTCATCGTCGCCGACGCCCTCGTGAATCAGCTGCGTCTCCCCGCTCTCGCTGGCATCCCTCTCGCGGCACTGCTTGCGATCCCCGCGACGGTGGGGCCCGATCACACCGATGTGTTCGTCTTTGCGC
>DAOMOV010000076.1:0-8620 GCA_035444505.1 Terrimesophilobacter sp. | reverse complement strand
ACGTCTTTGAGGTTGTGCACTCGTGCGCCGCGCACGCTGAGGTGGGGTCCGTCGACGGGGCTGCTGCTCACTTGATCCATTCTCTGTCATGGAATGTGGTGTGTTCTCCACGCGGCTCGTCAGACGACACAGAACTCGTTCCCCTCGGGATCGCGCATTACGATCCAGCGGCCCTGGCCAGGCTCGTCGAATTCGTGGTCGATGCTTGCGCCGTGGGAGACGAGTCGCTCCGCGGCCGCGCGCAGTGGGCCCATCTCCTTGGGCTGACCATCGGCAGAGAGCCCGACGGCGACAACGTCGAGGTGCACGCGATTCTTCGCTGTCTTGGGCTCCGGCACGCGCTGAATGAAGACTCGGGGCAGAATGCCGTCGGGGTCGACGATGGCGTAGGCGTCGTTCCTCTTTTCGGTGGGAACGCCCCACTCATCGAGTGCGTCGTCCCAGGTTGCGTGAGGCGCGGGCGGTGGCTCCTCCGTGTAGCCGAGGGCTTCCGCCCAGAACCGGCCCAGGCTTTTGGGGTCGTGTGCGTCGAGTGTGATGGTGAAGCGGGTCACGAGACTTCCTTCCTCGAACGAATGTTCTAATGATAGTGCAGAATGGCGACGAAACGGCGATGCTACGCGTGTCCAGCGGCCTCCATCTGGCGCAGTTCTTTCTTGAGGTCGGCGACTTCGTCGCGGAGGCGGGCGGCGAGCTCGAATTTGAGCTCCCCGGCGGCCTGCAGCATCTGTTCGTTGAGGTCGCGGATGATCGCCTCAAGATCGTTGGCACCGGCGGCGGCGATTCCGGTGTGTCGCAATGTGGGCGTCGGTGTGCGTACTGCCCCCCGGTCGCCGAGAAGACTCGCGGTGTCGGCGTCTTCTCGCGCGAGCACGTCGGTGATGTCCGCGATGCGCTTGCGCAGCGGGGTGGGGTCGATGCCGTGCTCGGTGTTGTAGGCGATCTGCTTGTCTCGACGCCGGTTGGTCTCGTTGATGGCGAGCTTCATGGAGTCGGTGAGTGTGTCGGCGTACATGTGCACCTCGCCGGAGACGTTGCGGGCGGCACGGCCGATGGTCTGGATGAGTGAGGTCGAGGAGCGCAGGAAGCCCTCTTTATCGGCGTCGAGTATCGACACGAGGGAGACCTCCGGCAGGTCGAGCCCTTCTCGCAGCAGGTTGATGCCCACGAGCACGTCGAAGACGCCCTGGCGCAGTTCGGTGAGCAGTTCAACACGGCGCAGGGTGTCGACGTCGGAGTGCAGGTAGCGCACGCGAACCCCGGATTCGGTGAAGTAGTCGGTGAGTTCTTCCGCCATCTTCTTGGTGAGGGTCGTGACGAGAACGCGTTCGTTGCGCTCGGCGCGCAACCGGATCTCTTCGAGGAGGTCGTCGATCTGGCCACGGCTGGGTTTGACGACGATTTTGGGGTCGATGAGGCCGGTGGGGCGGATGACTTGCTCCACGATGCTGTCGGTGATGCCGAGTTCGTACTTGCCTGGCGTGGCCGAGAGATACACTTTCTGCCCGGTGCGGTCAAGGAATTCGGTCCACGTGAGGGGTCGGTTGTCGAGGGCGCTGGGGAGCCGGAATCCGTGTTCGACAAGGGTGCGCTTGCGGCTCGCGTCGCCCTCGTACATGGCGCCGATCTGAGGCACGGTGACGTGGGACTCGTCGATGACGACGAGGAAGTCGTCGGGGAAGTAGTCAAGGAGGCAGTTGGGTGGCTCGCCCTCCGCGCGACCGTCGATGTGACGGGAGTAGTTTTCGATTCCGCTGCAGAAGCCCAGCTGCTCCATCATCTCGAGGTCGAATGTGGTGCGCATCCGCAGCCGCTGCGCTTCGAGCAGCTTGCCCTGCTTGTCGAGTTCGGCGAGCCTGACGTCGAGTTCGTCACGGATGGTTCCAATGGCGCGCCGCATGGTCTCGGGGCTCGCCGCATAGTGAGTGGCAGGGAAGACGCTCACGGCGTCCATGGCCGCGATGACATCGCCCGTGAGGGGGTGCAGCGCGTAGAGCGCCTCGATCTCGTCACCGAACATCTCTATGCGGAGCGCGTTCTCCTCGTAGACGGGGATGATCTCGATCGTGTCGCCGCGCACCCGAAACTTGCCACGGGAGAAGTCGATGTCGTTGCGGTCGTACTGCATCCCGACGAACTTGCGCACGAGCGCATCTCTCGGGATTCGCTGACCCACCTGCAGGGCGAGCATGGCCTCGAGGTACTCCTCTGCGGCACCGAGGCCGTAGATGCACGACACGGTGGAGACGACGACGACGTCGCGGCGACTGAGAAGCGAGTTCGTTGTCGAGTGACGCAGCCTCTCAACCTCGGCGTTGATCGAGCTGTCCTTCTCGATGAAGGTATCGGTCTGCGGAACATACGCCTCGGGCTGGTAGTAGTCGTAGTACGACACAAAGTACTCGACAGCGTTGTTGGGCAGGAGCTCACGGAACTCGTTCGCGAGCTGTGCGGCGAGCGTCTTGTTGTGCGACATGACAAGGGTGGGGCGCTGCACCTGCTCGATGAGCCACGCCGTGGTGGCGGACTTTCCGGTGCCGGTCGCGCCGAGGAGCACGACATCCGTCTCCCCCGCGTTGATGCGGGCGGTGAGTTCGGCGATCGCTGCAGGCTGGTCGCCGCTGGGTACATAGTCACTGACGACCTCGAACGGTCGCACGGCGCGCGTGACTTCCATCCGTCCAGCATATTCAGCGCAGCTGACACCGCGCTGCCCAGAACGGTTAGCGCGAGCGCCGCCGACTGATGGTGCGCCAGAGCTGGTCGGTCTGCTCGATCGTCTCTGCGAGCGTGCCGTTGGTGTCGATGACGACGTCGGCGATCGCGAGCCGCTGGGTGTCTCCGACCTGGGAGTTGACGCGATGCTTGGCTTCATCGATGGTGAGCCCGCGGAGCTTCATCATGCGGTCGATGCGGGTCGCGACGCTTGCGTGAACGACGACGACGAGGTCGAAGTCGTACGCCTCGTTGACGCGCGCCTCGATGAAGAGCGGTACATCGTAGACGATGACCACGTCGGGATCAACTGCTTCGGCGCGTTCCATGATGCCACGAGCGAGCTGTTTCACTGCGGGGTGCGTGATCGCGTTGAGTGCTTCGCGCTCGTCGGGGTCGGCGAAGATGATGGTGCCGAGTGCGGCGCGATCAAGGGTGCCGTCGGGGCGGATGACTCCCTCACCGAAATGCTCGGCGATCGCCGCGAGGGCGGGGGCGCCGGGTTCGACTGCCCGCCTCGCCAGTTCGTCTGCGTCGATGTGGATGGCGCCGTGTTCCGCGAGGCGCGCCGAGACGACAGATTTGCCGGAGGCGATACCGCCCGTCACGGCGATCAGGTACATTCCCACATGCTAGCTTGACCACGACGGCACGGAGGGTTTGCGATGCTTGAGTTTCTCACCGGCGCGGGGCTTGCCCTCTCAGCGGGTCTCAACGCTTATGTTCCGCTGCTCGTCGTGGGCCTCGCGGGCAGGTTCACGGAACTAATGACGCTGCCTGAGGGATGGTCGTGGCTCAGCAACGACTGGGTGCTCATCATTCTCGGGGTGTTGCTCCTCGTGGAAGTTGTAGCCGACAAGGTACCCGTCGTGGACCACGTCAACGACGTGCTCCAGTCGGTTGTTCGGCCGGTCGCTGGTGGTCTCGCCTTTGGTTCAGGTTCTGCGTCAGAGACGGTTGCCGTCACCGACCCTGCCGAGTTCTTTGCGTCGAACCAGTGGGTTCCGATTGCGGTCGGCGTGGTTCTTGCCTTGTCGGTGCACCTGACGAAGGCCTTCTCCCGGGCGACCGTGAACGCTGCCACGGTCGGTACGGCTGCCCCGCTTGTGAGCACAGCGGAGGATGTGGGCAGTGTTGGCCTGTCGTTCGCGGCTCTGGTGGTACCGGTGCTTGTTGTTGTCGCGCTTATCGGATTCGTGTGGCTCGTTGTCTGGTTGCTGTCTCGTCGTCGACGGCGCACCCGGACTTCCGCCGCGACGTAACGTCTTAACGGCAGAAGCGGCAGCCTCGAGAGGCTGCCGCTTCTGACCTATTCTGCTGTCTTACTCGGTGCCGGAGAGTTTCTCGCGAAGCGCTGCGAGTGCTTCGTCGTCGGCGAGTGTTCCGGCCGATTCGCTGTCGCTCGAGAACGACCCGGCGCCCTCGCCCGCGGGTGCATCGTCGATCTGGAGTTCTGCCGCCGCAGCAACCTGCTTCTTGTGCGACTCCCACCGCGCCTGAGCAGCAGCGTATTCCTGCTCCCACTTTTCGCGCTGCTCTTCGAAGCCTTCACGCCACTCGTTGGTCTCGGGATCGAACCCGTCGGGGTACTTGTAGTTGCCTTGCTCGTCATACTCGGTGAGCATGCCGTAAAGGGCCGGGTCGAATTCGGTGCCGTCGGGGTCGACGCCTTCGTTGGCCTGCTTGAGGCTCAGCGAGATGCGGCGACGTTCGAGGTCGATATCGAT
Source organism: Terrimesophilobacter sp. (assembly GCA_035444505.1). GTDB lineage: Bacteria > Actinomycetota > Actinomycetes > Actinomycetales > Microbacteriaceae > Terrimesophilobacter. The sequence continues at coordinate 4,178 of DAOMOV010000076.1, read as the reverse complement.
GACCTTGACGAACACCTCGTCGTTGACGGAGACGACCTGCTCGGCAAGCTCGACGTGCTTGCCGGAGAGCTCAGAGATGTGCACGAGTCCCTCGATGCCGTCGGCGACGCGAACGAACGCGCCGAAGGGAACGAGCTTGGTGACCTTTCCGGGGGCTACCTGACCGATCGCGTGAGTGCGGGCGAAGAGCTGCCACGGGTCTTCCTGGGTCGCCTTGAGCGAGAGCGAGACCCGCTCACGGTCGAGGTCGACCTCGAGAATCTCTACGGTCACTTCCTGCCCGACCTCGACGACCTCGCTGGCGTGCTCGATGTGCTTCCAGCTGAGCTCGGAGACGTGCACGAGACCGTCTACGCCGCCGAGATCGACGAACGCGCCGAAGTTGACGATCGAGGAGACGACCCCCTTGCGAACCTGGCCCTTGGCGAGGTTGCCGAGGAACGAGCTGCGGCTTTCGCTCTGGGTCTGCTCGAGAAGCGCACGGCGTGAGAGCACGACGTTGTTGCGGTTCTTGTCGAGTTCGAGAATCTTCGCCTCGATCTCCTGCCCCAGGTAGGGGGTGAGGTCGCGAACGCGGCGGAGCTCGATGAGGGATGCGGGCAGGAAGCCGCGCAGGCCGATGTCGACGATGAGGCCGCCCTTGACAACCTCGATGACGGTGCCGGTGACGACGCCGTCGGTGTCTTTGATCTTCTCGACGTCGCCCCAGGCGCGCTCGTATTGGGCGCGCTTCTTGGAGAGGATGAGGCGGCCTTCTTTGTCTTCCTTCTGGAGGACAAGCGCTTCAACGCTGTCGCCGATCTCGACGACCTCGGTGGGGTCTACGTCGTGCTTGATGGAAAGCTCACGGGAGGGAATCACACCCTCGGTCTTGAAACCGACGTCGAGGAGAACTTCGTCTCGGTCGATCTTGACGACGGTGCCCTCGATGAGGTCTCCGTCGTTGAAGTCTTTCAGGGTCTTTTCGACCGCGGCGAGAAATTCTTCAGCAGTGCCGATGTCATTGACGGCGATCTGCTTGGGTGCCTTGGTCGTTACGGTGGTCATGTAGTGGGTGCTCCAGAACGGACAGGGTCGGGCCGCGACAAGGTCGTGCTGTAATTTTTGCCACGGCAAACGGGCAGGATGTCACAAACGTGACGTTCTAGCCTATCGCGTTGCGGGTAGGGTTGCCACCCGACCGGAATCGACTGACGCTATTCTGCCGGGGCCGTTTTGGTCTTCTTCGCGGGCGGCTCGGCTTTGCCACTCAAAGCGCTGCCTGCCGCCGCGCCGAGAAGTGCGGAAAGGTCGAGCCCGGTGAGCGATTTGACCACTTCGGTGCCCTCACCGAGAACCTGACCGACGGTCTTGGTCACAGCCGATGCCCCCTCTGTCGATACGACCGTCAACTGGTCGATGTTGGAGAGTGGCTCGGCGGCGGCGCGCACGATTTCGGGCAACCTCGAGATGATCTCCTGGGCGAGGGCAGCGTCTCCGTACTTCTTCAGCGCTTCGGCTTTCGCGTCGATTGCCGCGGCTTCCGCCAGTCCCTCCGCCTGCACGGCCGCTGCACGGGCTTCACCGTCGGCTTTGATACCTGCGGCAACGGCAACCTGGCGGTCTCGCTCGGCTTCACCGGCGAACCGCACGGCCGTGGCGGCGGCCTCGGCATCCTGAACCGCGGCGACCTTGTTCGCTTCGGCGATCTTGGTGCGGTTGAAGGCTTCGGCCTCGGTCGCGGCATTGGCGGCGTCGCGCTGGGCTGTCGCTCGCTGCACTTCGGCGTAGGCTTCGGCTTCCGCGGGTTTGCGGATGTCGATGTCAAGTCGCTCCTGAGTCACCCGGGCCTGCTCTTCGAGAGCGTCTCGCTCTTGAACGGCGATGAGTCGATCCTGCTCGGCTTTCGCGACCTGGCCTGCGGCCTCCGCTTCGGCGTTGGCGCGATCGGTTTCGGCCTTGATCGCGGCTTGACGGAGGCTCAGCGACTTCTGGCGCTCGGCGATCTGCTCGGCCGCCTCGATGCGCGCGAACTCGCTGATTCGGGCGGCTTCTGCCTCGCTGACCTCGGCGACCTGGCGTGCACGAGCGGCCTCTGCGCGACCAAGGTTGGCGAGGTAGTCGCCTGCCGGCGTGGAGATGTCGGAGATGTTGAGGAGGTCGACCTGGAGGCCCTGCTCCACGAGGTCGGCCTTGGTCTCGGCGACGACGCGGTCGGAAAGGCTCTTGCGGTCGGAGATGATCTGCTCGATCGTCATGTCGCCGACGATGGAACGCAGTGAGCCTTCGAGCGATTCTTTGATGATCTCGGTTAGGGCGTCCTGTTGTGAGAGGAACCGCTGCGCCGCACGGCGCACGCCTTCTTCGGTGCCACTCACTTTGAAGTTGATCGAGGCCTTGATGGCGATCTTGATGCGGTTCTTGTCGACACCCTCGACGGTGATGCCGATCTGGCGCTGCTCGAGGGAGATGGCGAACCCCTGCTGCAGGATCGGCCAGACGAAGGTGCGGCCGCCGATGACGACGCGCTGACCGCTGATGGTCTCTCCCGGGGCTGGTTTCCCTGCTCCGCGGCCCACGATGACGAGCGCCTCGTTTGGCGGCACGCGTCGGATGCGCCGTGCGATGAAGATGAGAATGCCGAGGAGGGCGAGCACGAGTGCGAGGATCGAGAAGACCTGCACGCTGGGTGAGATGTCGGTGATCATGGCAGAGCGGTCTCCCTGTCAGGTGAGCGGGGTGGGGTGTTGCTGGTGACGCGGTTCATTCCGGTTCGACTTTGACTCGCATACCGGATTGATCGACAACACGAATGCGGCTTCCCTCGGCGATAGGGGCGGCGGAGTACGCGAGGCGGCGCTCGACTTCGTGGGTGCCGTCGAGGCTGACTTCACCCCCGGAGGGTGAGATGTCTGACCGTGCGACGCCGCTGAGCCCGATGGCGCTCGCGGGCACGCCGTCGCTGGAGCGTTTGAGGTTGCGCACCATGAGGGCGGAGAGCGCGTAGGCGGCGAGGGCGAGCGCGATGGCGAGCACATACGCCCAGACGAGTTCGAGCCCCGCTCCGAGGGTGAGGGTGCCGGATGCTCCGAACACGATTGCGGCGACACCGAGGGATGTTGCGGAGAGCAGTCCGTCGCCGACGTCGAGGGAGTCGAAGACGTCTCCGAGTACGAGCGAGATGAGCACGAGCACCACGCCTACGCCACCGACGATCAGAAAGGGCATCATGGACGCATCACCAGCTCACGAGTCGTGGCCCACGGGCAGCGGGCTGTGTCATTCACACTAGCGGCTTGGCCGATTGAGCAGTGCCGCCTTGAGCGTATCGAGACCCACGCCGCCCAGGTCGAGAGCTTTGCGGTGGAACTCTTTGATGTCGAACGCATCACCCTCGCGCTCTTTGACTTCGTCGCGTAGCTGCTCCCAGATGCGCTGGCCCACCTTGTAGGAGGGCGCCTGGCCCGGCCAGCCGAAGTAGCGGTGCACCTCGAAGCGCACGAACGGCTCGTTCATGTTGACGTTCTTCTTCATGAAGTCGAACGCGTAGTCGAAGTCCCACTGCCCCGTGCCACTGCGCCCATCAGCAGCCAGGCGCGGTTTGCCGAGGTGCACGCCGATGTCGAGCACGACGCGGGCTGCACGCATCCGCTGCCCGTCGAGCATGCCAAGTCGGTCACCCGGGTCGTCGAGGTAGCCGAGGTCTTGCATGAGCCGCTCGGCGTAGAGAGCCCAGCCTTCGGCGTGTCCGCTCGTGCCGGCGAGCTGGCGGCGCCACGTGTTGAGCTTCGCCCTGTTGTACACGGCCTGGCCGAGCTGCAAGTGGTGACCCGGAACTCCCTCGTGGTACACAGTCGTCGTCTCACGCCACGTGTTGAACTCGGTGACGCCGGGCGGCACAGACCACCACATGCGACCCGGGCGAGAGAAGTCGTCGCTGGGGCTCGTGTAGTAGATGCCGCCGTCCTGGGTGGGGGCGATCATGCACTCGAGCTTCTTGATGGGGTCGGGGATGTCGAAGTGCGACTTCGAGAGTTCGTCCACCGCGGTGTCGCTGAGCTGCTGCATCCACTTCTGAAGCGCGTCGGTTCCATGCAGTTTGCGGGCGGGATCCGCGTCGAGGATCTCGATCGCCTTGCGCTCGGTCGGCGGCAGCTTGCGGGTCGCGCCCGAGGCCGGGACGGCGCCGGGGTTGCGGG
>DAOMOV010000075.1:0-8826 GCA_035444505.1 Terrimesophilobacter sp. | reverse complement strand
CCCGGCCACGTCGACTTCACCGTCGAGGTGGAGCGTTCGCTGCGCGTGCTCGACGGCGCCGTCGCAGTCTTCGACGGCAAGGAGGGCGTCGAGCCCCAGTCCGAGACCGTGTGGCGTCAGGCCGACAAGTACGACGTGCCCCGCATCTGCTTCGTCAACAAGATGGACAAGCTCGGCGCCGACTTCTACTTCACCGTTGACACCATCGTGAAGCGACTCGGCGCCAAGCCGCTCGTGCTGCAGCTTCCCATCGGCTCGGAGAGCGACTTCGTCGGCGTCGTCGACCTCGTGCAGATGCGCGCACTCGTGTGGGAGGCCGACTCCAAGGGTGACGTCACCATGGGAGCCAAGTACGACATCCGCGAGATCCCCGACGACCTCAAGGCGAAAGCCGACGAGTACCGTCAGCACCTGCTCGAAACCGTCGCCGAAACCGATGAAGCGCTCCTCGAGAAGTACTTCGGTGGCGAAGAGCTCAGCGTCGCCGAGATCAAGGGCGCCATCCGCAAGCTCACCGTCAACAGCGAGATCTACCCCGTGCTGTGCGGTTCCGCGTTCAAGAACCGCGGAGTCCAGCCCATGCTCGACGCCGTCGTCGACTACCTGCCCAGCCCGCTCGACGTCCCCGCCATCACCGGCATGGACCCGCGCGACGAAGAAGTGTCGATCGAACGCCACCCCGACGCGAAAGACCCCTTCGCGGCCCTCGCGTTCAAGGTCGCTGTGCACCCGTTCTTCGGTCGCCTCACCTACGTGCGCGTCTACTCGGGCCACGTCGACTCGGGCGCGCAGGTCATGAACTCGACCAAGAGCAAGAAGGAACGCATCGGAAAGATCTTCCAGATGCACGCCAATAAGGAGAACCCGGTCGACTCGATGACCGCCGGCCACATCTACGCTGTCATCGGTCTCAAAGACACCACCACGGGTGACACGCTCTCTGACAGCACCAACCAGGTCGTGCTCGAGTCGATGACATTCCCCGAGCCCGTCATCGAGGTCGCGATCGAGCCGAAGACCAAGGCCGACCAGGAGAAGCTCGGAACCGCGATCCAGAAGCTCGCCGAAGAAGACCCCACCTTCCGCGTCGAACAGGATGCCGAAACCGGCCAGACCCTCATCAAGGGCATGGGCGAGCTTCACCTCGACATCCTCGTCGACCGCATGAAGCGCGAGTTCAACGTCGAAGCGAACGTCGGTAAACCGCAGGTCGCCTACCGTGAGACGCTGCGCAAGGTCGTCGAGAAGCACGACTACACGCACAAGAAGCAGACCGGCGGTTCGGGCCAGTTCGCGAAGGTGCAGATCTCACTGGAGCCCCTCGAGCTCTCGGCGGAGAAGCCATACGAGTTCGAGAGCAAGGTCACCGGTGGCCGTGTTCCGCGCGAGTACATCCCCTCGGTGGATACCGGCATCCAAGACGCCATGAAGGTCGGCGTGCTCGCCGGCTACCCCATGGTGGGTGTGAAGGCGATCCTGCTCGATGGTGCGGCGCACGACGTCGACTCGTCAGAAATGGCGTTCAAGATCGCCGGCTCGATGGCATTCAAGGAGGCCGCCCGCAAGGCCAACCCCGTGCTGCTCGAACCGCTCATGGCCGTCGAGGTGCGTACGCCCGAGGAGTACATGGGTGACGTCATCGGTGACCTGAACTCGCGCCGCGGCCAGATCCAGTCCATGGAGGACGCCACCGGCGTCAAGGTCGTCAGCGCCCTCGTGCCCCTGTCGGAGATGTTCGGATACGTGGGTGACCTGAGGTCGAAGACCTCGGGCCGCGCCGTGTACTCGATGAGTTTCGACAGCTACTCGGAGGTGCCGCGTGCGGTAGCCGACGAGATCGTCCAGAAGGGCAAGGGTGAATGACGCCGCAGGCGCCATTCACCCGTAGGGCGCGCTGGAGCATAAAGCGAAGGCCATTTCTGGCCTTCGCCGCGACGCCAGCGCCGACCGCCGTCTCGGCGGTCGGTTCGACCATAAGTTGTAGTAACCCAAGAAACATCCCGTAACATAAAACAATCCCGTAGCAGCCTCGGTCGCAAACCCGTGCCCGGAGTTACTACTCGAGAAGTCCTGAGGAGGACCCACAGTGGCCAAGGCCAAGTTCGAGCGGACCAAGCCGCACGTCAACATCGGAACGATCGGACACGTTGACCACGGCAAGACGACACTGTCGGCAGCTATTTCAAAGGTGCTCGCTGACAAGTACCCGTCAGCCACCAACGTGCAGCGCGACTTCGCGACCATCGACTCCGCTCCGGAAGAGCGTCAGCGTGGTATCACGATCAACATCTCGCACATCGAGTACGAGACCCCCAAGCGTCACTACGCGCACGTCGATGCGCCCGGTCACGCCGACTACATCAAGAACATGATCACGGGTGCCGCCCAGATGGACGGCGCGATCCTCGTGGTTGCCGCGACCGATGGTCCGATGGCGCAGACCCGTGAGCACGTGCTGCTCGCGAAGCAGGTCGGCGTTCCCTACCTCATGGTCGCGCTCAACAAGTCCGACATGGTCGACGACGAGGAGATACTCGAGCTCGTCGAACTCGAGGTTCGCGAACTGCTCTCGAGCCAGGGCTTCGACGGCGAGAACGCCCCCGTCATCAAGGTCTCGGCGCTGAAGGCGCTCGAGGGCGACGAGAAGTGGACGCAGTCGATCCTCGACCTCATGCAGGCCGCTGACGACAACATCCCCGACCCCGTGCGTGACCGCGACAAGCCGTTCCTCATGCCCATCGAAGACGTCTTCACGATCACCGGTCGTGGAACCGTGGTCACCGGTCGTGCCGAGCGCGGAACCCTCGCGATCAACTCCGACGTCGAGATCGTCGGCATCCGTCCGACCCAGAAGACGACCGTCACCGGAATCGAGATGTTCCACAAGCAGCTCGACGAGGCCTGGGCCGGCGAGAACTGTGGTCTGCTTCTCCGCGGCACCAAGCGCGAAGACGTCGAGCGCGGTCAGGTCGTCGTGAAGCCGGGTTCGGTCACGCCGCACACCGTGTTCGAGGGCACCGCCTACATCCTGTCCAAGGATGAGGGTGGCCGTCACAACCCGTTCTACGGCAACTACCGCCCGCAGTTCTACTTCCGCACCACCGACGTCACCGGCGTCATCTCCCTGCCCGAGGGCACCGAGATGGTCATGCCCGGCGACACCACCGACATGACCGTGGAGCTGATCCAGCCCATCGCCATGGAGGAGGGTCTCGGCTTCGCGATCCGTGAGGGTGGCCGCACCGTCGGCGCCGGCAAGGTCACGAAGATCGTCAAGTAGTCGACTGACATCCCTCAGGGGCCGGAACCCGTCGGGTTTCCGGCCCCTGAGTGTTTCCCTGCCTAGGCGCCCCGCTTCGCATCATCCGCCCCGTGCGCAACCGGCGCGGATGTCGCGAAGTGGCGCGTGAGGGTAGTTCGCCACCCTGCGCCTCTCCTCCACACGCCAACGTTTTCGGTGACTCTCCACAGTTGGCGTGCGCCCCGAAGCACGAGGAGCGCCGGGCGAGCACGATGGGAGGATGCACGATGACTTCCCACCGGGCCTCGTACTCGTGCGCGACCTCGCTGCCCGCGGAATCGATGAGCAGGAGCTCCGTCGAGCGGCCAACCGGGGGGCCGCGAAGCGACTGCGACGAGGCGTCTACTACAACGGTGACTGGGAGGCACTTTCTCCCGACGCGCAGTACCGGCTACTCTGCGTGGGCGTGGCCCGGTCTCGACAGAAGTCCTCTCTGATGTCCCATGAGTCTGCCGCATCGCTCTGGAGGATTCCGACGCTGTCGACCTCCCGATCTTCGACCGTCCACGTCACGATTTCCGCGGCGACCGGCGGCCGATCACGCAACGGCATTCGAAGACATGTCGGAAAGGTGCCCGAAGCATCCCGTGCACGTATCGACGACATCGACGTCACCACGATCACCCGCACTATCGTTGATCTCGCCGCCTCGGCTTCTTTTCGCAGCGCGGTCATCGCTGCGGACTTTGCGGTTCACGAAGGTCATGCCATGGTGACTCTTGACGAACTCTGGTCTGAGTTCGAACTCATGAAGCCCTTCTCGAATATGCGTCGAGCCAAGCGAGTGCTCGATTTTGCATCGACGCAGTCAGGCTCGCCGGGCGAATCGCTGAGCCGGGCGGTCATGCACGAACTCGGTTTCCCTGCCCCGGTTCTTCAGGAGCGGTTCCGTGGGATCACCGGTCGAGTGATGTACGCGGACTTCTTCTGGCCCGAATACTCGCTCGTTGGCGAATTCGACGGGAGGGGCAAGTACGAGAAGCAGGAGTATCTGAATGGAATGACGCCGCAGGAGAGGTTGTGGGATGAGAAGAAGCGTCAGGACGACCTGAACCGGCAGGTGCGCAGGGTGGAACGGTGGGGCTGGCACGAGGCGATGCATCCAGCGCGGCTGTCTGCCCTGCTTGTCGATGCGGGGCTCCCACGCCGGGGAGTGCGGCCATCGGGCTAATGCCAGTCCGCGCCCCTTGGCATCGTTCCGGCTGGTTGCGTCGGGTGCGGATGATGCGAAGTGGCGCGAGTCGAGAGCTGAGTGAGTGCATCTCGCCGGTTTGCACCTCGACGGCGGATGTGGCAGACTTTTCTAGTTCAATACGCCGCCGTGCTTCGCGCCGGTGGCTCACTGCCAGGCAGTGCATAGGCCATAACCCTTCAGGGTTCGGCGCCTAGGCCGCGGGCAGCAGAACACGTACCGATCCTCTGGAACTCTGTGGTGACGCGTGTGCCCAGCGCGCGCGACACGCCCGAGCGCGGGGGTCGGTGAACAAGACGTTGTGGCCGGGGTGAAGACCCGGGTCATGTGACACGAAAACAGTGGTGCGAAAGCGAAGTGCTTTCGGCTGTGTGGGTAACCGCGAGGTCCCGCGCACGATAGAGAGAGAGTCAGGCCATGGCGGGACAGAAGATCCGCATCCGACTGAAGTCGTACGACCACGAGGTCATCGACAGCTCGGCGCGCAAGATCGTCGACACGGTAACTCGCGCGGGTGCGACGGTAGTGGGCCCCGTGCCGCTGCCGACGGAGAAGAACGTCATCACGGTGATCCGTTCTCCCCACAAGTACAAAGACAGCCGCGAGCACTTCGAGAAGCGCACCCACAAGCGCCTGATCGACATCATCGACCCGACCCCGAAGGCCGTCGATTCGCTCATGCGTCTTGACCTGCCCGACGACGTCAACATCGAGATCAAGCTCTAGGCTCGCGAAGCCTGAAGAGTCGGATAGGTACAGAGGAAACCATGGCTACAGAAACCAAGAAGACCGTCAAGGGTCTTCTCGGCACGAAACTTGGCATGACCCAGGTGTGGGATGCCAACAACAAGCTCGTGCCCGTGACCGTCATCGAGGTCAGCCCCAACGTCGTCACCCAGGTGCGCACCGACGAGGTCGACGGCTATGCGGCCGTTCAGATCGCCTACGGCCAGATCGACCCCCGCAAGGTGAACAAGCCGGCATCCGGTCACTTCGCCAAGGCGGGTGTGACCCCGCGTCGTCACCTCACCGAGGTGCGCACGGCGGATGCCGCCGACTACACGCTCGGTCAGGAACTCACCCTCGAGCTCTTCGAGGTCGGCAGCAAGGTCGACGTCGTCGGCACCAGCAAGGGCAAGGGCTTTGCTGGCGCCATGAAGCGCCACAACTTCCAGGGCGTGAGCGCGAGCCACGGTGCCCACCGCAACCACCGCAAGCCCGGCTCGATCGGTGCATCCTCGACCCCGAGCCGCGTGTTCCGTGGGCAGCGCATGGCCGGCCGCATGGGTGGCGACCGCGTGTCGGTGCAGAACCTCACCGTGCACGCCGTCGACACCGAGAAGAACCTGCTGCTCGTCAAGGGTGCGGTTCCCGGTGCGAAGGGCCGCATCGTCTTTGTCCGCACGTCAGTGAAGGGAGCGTAGGGCCATGGCCAGCGCATCCACCGTTGATGTCGTCGACGCGACCGGTAAGAAGGTCGGTACCGTCGACCTCCCCGCCGAACTGTTCGACGTTCAGACCAACGTTCCGCTAATCCACCAGGTGGTCGTCGCTCAGCGCGCCGCCGCCCGCCAGGGCTCGCACTCGACGCTTCGTCGTGGTGAGGTCTCGGGCTCGGGCCGCAAACCGCACAAGCAGAAAGGCACCGGTCGCGCCCGACAGGGCTCTGTGCGGATGCCGCAGCACACCGGCGGTGGCATCGTGCACGGCCCGAAGCCGCGCGACTACAGCCAGCGCACCCCCAAGAAGATGATCGCTGCTGCCCTGCTCGGTACCCTTTCGGACCGCGCGCGCGGCGAGCGCATCCACGTCGTCAACGCGTTCTCGGCAACGGAAACCCCATCGACCAAGACGGCGGCGGCGTTGCTCGAGAAGCTGGTCACCACCCGCAACGTGCTCATCGTGCTCGACCGCGACGACGAGCTCACCTACAAGAGCGTGCGCAACCTACAGGGCTTCCACGCTCTGTCGTTCGACCAGCTCAATGCCTACGACGTGCTCGTGAGTGACGACGTCATCTTCACGAAGGCTGCGATCGACGGATTCATCGCCGCGCACTCCACGAGCAGTGCCGCTAAGAGCAGTGCCGCTAAGAGTACAGAGGAGGTCAGCGCATGAGCGCCACCTACAAGGACCCGCGCGACGTGATTCTCGCGCCGGTCGTCTCGGAGAAGAGCTACAACCTCATCGACCAGGGCAAGTACACCTTCGAGGTGGACCCCCGCTCGAACAAGACCGAGATCAAGCTCGCCATCGAGAAGATCTTTGGCGTGAAGGTCGCGTCGATCAACACGCTGAACAAGAAGGGCAAGACCCGCCGCACTCGTTTCGGCATGGGCAAGCGCAAGGACACCAAGCGCGCCATCGTCACGCTCAAGTCCGGATCCATCGACATCTTCACGGCTGTCGGCTAAGGGACGAGGAAGAACACATGTCTATTCGCAAATACAAGCCCACGACCCCGGGTCGTCGCGGCGCCTCGGTGGCTGACTTCGCCGAGATCACCCGCTCGACGCCCGAGAAGTCGCTGCTTCGCCCACTGCCCAAGACGGGTGGCCGCAACAGCTCGGGTCGCATCACGACGCGTCACATCGGCGGGGGCCACAAGCGCCAGTACCGTGTGATCGACTTCAAGCGCAACGACAAGGACGGCGTCAACGCCAAGGTCGCTCACATCGAGTACGACCCGAACCGCACGGCGCGCATCGCGCTGCTGCACTTCGTGGACGGTGCCAAGCGGTACATCATCGCACCCGACGGCCTCAAGCAGGGCGACATTGTCGAGTCGGGCGCATCCGCCGACATCAAGCCCGGCAACAACCTGCCGCTGCGCAACATTCCCGTGGGAACCGTTGTGCACGCGATCGAGCTCAAGCCCGGTGGCGGCGCCAAGATGGCCCGTTCCGCGGGTGCCTCGGTGCGTCTCGTCGCCAAGGATGGCCCCTACGCGCAGCTGCGTCTGCCGTCGGGGGAGATCCGCAACGTGGATGCCCGCTGCCGCGCCACCATCGGCGAGGTCGGCAACGCCGAGCAGGCCAACATCAACTGGGGCAAGGCCGGCCGCATGCGCTGGAAGGGCGTTCGTCCGACCGTGCGCGGTGTCGCCATGAACCCGGTCGATCACCCGCACGGTGGCGGTGAGGGCAAGACCTCAGGTGGTCGCCACCCGGTCACCCCGTGGGGCCAGAAAGAAGGCCGCACCCGCAAGCCCAATCTCGAGAGCGACAAGCTCATCGTCCGTCGTCGCACAGTCGGCAAGAAGCGCAAAGGTTAAGAGAAGATGCCACGCAGTCTCAAGAAGGGCCCCTTCGTTGACGACCACTTGCTTCGCAAGGTGGTTACGCAGAACGAGGCCAAGAGCAAGAACGTGATCAAGACATGGTCGCGGCGCTCCATGATCGTGCCCGCGATGCTGGGTCACACGATCGCGGTCCACGACGGTCGCAAGCACATCCCGGTGTTCGTCACCGAGACCATGGTGGGGCACAAGCTCGGCGAGTTCGCCCCGACCCGCACCTTCCGTGGACACGTGAAGGACGACAAGAAGGGTCGTCGCCGCTAACCGCGGTGGCGTAAGGGAGGAAAGAAATGGTGGAGTCGATCGCCCGCGTGCGACACATCCGCGTGACCCCGATGAAAGCCCGTCGCGTCGTCAACATGATTCGCGGCAAGCAGGCCACCGAGGCCCTCGCGATCCTGAAGTTCGCCCCTCAGAGCGCGAGCGAGCCCGTCTACAAGCTTGTCGCCGCGGCCGTTGCGAACGCGCGCGTCAAAGCCGATAACGAGAACAGCTACCTCAACGAGGACGACCTGTTCGTGGCGAAAGCGTTCGTCGACGAGGGTACGACCCTCAAGCGCTTCCGTCCCCGCGCACAGGGCCGCGCGTCAAAGATTCTCAAGCGCACGAGCCACATCACCGTGGTGCTCGCAACGCCAACCGAAGCCGACGTGGCACGAGCTGCCAAGAAGGCAGGGAAGTAGTTATGGGACAGAAAGTAAATCCGTACGGGTTCCGACTCGGAATCACCACCGATCACGTGTCGCGGTGGTTCTCCGACAGCACCAAGGCTGGTCAGCGCTACAGCGACTACGTCGCTGAGGATGTGCGCATCCGCCGCATGCTCACCGAGACGCTCGACCGTGCCGGTGTGGCCCGCATCGAGATTCAGCGCACCCGCGACCGGGTTCGCGTCGACATCCACACCGCGCGTCCCGGCATCGTCATCGGGCGCCGCGGCACCGAGGCGGAGCGCATTCGCACCGACCTCGAGAAGCTCACCGGCAAGCAGATTCAGCTCAACATCCTCGAGGTCAAGAACCCCGAGGCCGAGGC
>DAOMOV010000074.1:0-8888 GCA_035444505.1 Terrimesophilobacter sp. | reverse complement strand
CGGCCCCCGTCACCGCTGTACTCAGCAACTGCACGGTCGGCGGCGTGGTCACGGCCAACTGTCTGCTCCATGCTGACTTCTCTGCACCGCTCGGCGACATCGGTGGGGTGCCTCAAGTGGGCATCCCCGCGGGTACGACCTACCGAGTCAACGTTCAACTCACCGTGCCGCTGGGTCTGCCCGCGACGTGGGCCTACAACGGTGTCCCGGTCGACAACACCGCGACCGCCGACGCAGAAACCTCGCTGCTGCCCGCCACATCGACGGCGACGGTGACCGTCGACATCCCCATCGTCGTGGACGTCGCCCCCACCAAGTCGTGGACACCATCGAACCAGCTCTACAACCCGGGTGAGGCGTCGACGTTCACGATCGGCGCGCAAAACACCTCAAACCTTCCGGCTGAGAGTCTTGTGCTGCAAGACCCGGTTGTCGCCGTGGATGGGGCAACAGAGCTCGACACCAGCAACCCGTTCACCTTCGTCGACTTCACGGGACTGTGTACACCCTCGGAGCTGCCGGCGGGTGCCGATCTCGTGCAGGTCGACCTGTACGTGGAGAATCCTGTCAATTCCTGGAACTGGGTCACCGGCTCACCCGCCGCGACACCAACTCTTCCCTCGTACACCGGAGAAGTCGGCGGCATCCGTCTGACCTACACGAGCACGAGCGGTGCGACCATCGCCTCCATGGGTACCGCGGCTGCCCAGTGCGTCACCGTCGCTCAGCGCGCCGACAATCGCACCACAGGTACGTCACTGATCACCGGCGCCACCGCGGACAACACGGTGGGTGCGACGCTCACTGTACCGGGGTACCCGCCCGCGACCGATACCGCAGATGCGGCGCTCACCATCGGCCCCCTCAACGTGGTCGTCTCGCCTGGGAAGACCATCTCGCCTGCGGTCATCCCCGCCGGGGCCGACTTCACCGTCAACCTGAGCGCGCTCAACTCCTCCAATGGCCCGCTCACGTCGTTGGCCATCACCGAACCCGGCCCCAGCGCCACCCCGTTTCTCAGCGAGGAACTGACCTTCGACGGCTTCACCTCGTGGACCTGGCCGGACGGTGCCACTGCGGGCACCTTCGAGTGGCACTTCAATACCGCAGCAAGCCAATCGGTGCCGATCACCGAGCTTGGCGGTGCTCCGGCTGTGCCGACTCCGGCATCGAGCGATTGGATCACCGGGTTCACCGTGACCTACACGGGGTTGATCCCCGTTGGGATCTCGGCGGGCTTCATCTACACGGTCAACACCGACCCCACCATGATCGACGTCGCCGCGCCTCAGTACGCTGACTTTCTCAACGTCATCGAAGTGACCGGCACGAACCCGGCGGGAACAGCTACCGAGTCGGCGCAAGACGATGTGCGCATCTACTACCCCGAGATCGAACTCGACATCGAGAAGACCATACGCCCGGGTCTCGTCACACCAGGCGGAACGGTCGTCGCCGAACTGGAGACCGAAACCGCGACGAACTCGGCGCGGGTGAACCCGACCCAGATCGTCATCGAGGATGTCTGGGACGGCACAGCGGACACCGACTTCTGGAACGCATTCCGAGCCCGTGAGTTGGCGTTCATTCAGATTCCCACCGACTCGACTCTCACTGTTCGGTACACGACCGAGACCCCCGCCACCGACCCGATCGCGTGGACGGACATCGTCGTCGGCACGACCGGCACGGCTGGCCTGTTCAGCCACGACCTCACCTTGCTGCCCGACGGTGCCGACGATATCACCGGGTTCCAGTTCGTGTTCGATTCAACCGACCCGGACGGTTTTTCGCAGGGCACCATCGTCAAGCCCAACATCGTCTTCGAAGCGGCCTCGACGCTGCGCACCGGGGGCCCGACGACCCTGGTGCCAGGTGCCCCGGTCGACTACGACAACATCGCGGTCGCCAACGGCGAGGGTGAATCCGGCGGTGAGATCGTCACGGGAGTTCCCGTGGACGACGACGCGACGACGCAGATCATTCGCTTTGGTGGCGACGGAACAGGAACTGGACCTGGGGTCGACACACTCCTCTCAGACAAGGACTGGGTTGGATCGAACTGGTCGACGGATCTCACGATCCTTGCCTCGCAGTCGGGTGCGACGGCTCGCACGGCGCACGGCTGGGGGGTGACCGTTCCCGGCTACGACTCGGTCGTGCTCAGTGACGCGCTGCCGGGCTCCGAGACCAGCCCGGGCTCGACAGTGTTCCAAGCGTTCGACCTCACCGGAATCCGCGCCATCACGTTCGCGCAGGACCCCCTCCTGCAGTGGGACACCATCACTCAGGTGCAGATCTACGTCGGTGGCACCTGGACCACCGTTCCGGCGCCCAGCGGCACGTGGATGAGCACAGCCGGCTTCAAGGGCTACAACCCGACGGGCGCGAACCTCACGACTTTGCGCAGCGCGACCGGTCTGCGCATCACCGTCGAGGCCAATGATTCGGCCCGGGCAGCAAGCACTGACCCCGGCCGTCCCGCCGTCGGCGCCGGCGTCGCGTGGGGCGCTGCCGAGCGACCCCTCTGGTTGCAGTGGCAGCTGCGCAACACGATGCGAGTCCCCTCGGGCTCGGGCTGGGTCGCAGCGACGCAGAGCTTCAACCACGCTGACCCTGGCACCATCCGCAATGACTTCCGCGTTGCGGGCACTGCCGGTGTTGACACCTTCACTCGAGACGAATCCGACACTGTGGTGCTGATCGACAACCCCCCAGGGGTAGGAATCGCCAAGAGTGCCACCACTACCCCGGCGACCACTCCCCCTCTCGTGGTCGTGCCGCATCCCGGTGATGTCGATCCCGCAGACTATCCGACCGTTCGATTCACAGTAGACGCGTGGAACACCGCGTCAGCACGGGCCTCCTATCTCCGAGTGAGTGACCCGATGTCGGGCAGCTGTTCACCGACCTGCGTGACCCCCGCAAACTACTGGGATCCGGATGTCTTCACACCGCGCACCTACGACCCCGTGACGAACCCATTCGAGCGGTTCACCATCACAGGCGTCGGCTTCACCATTCCCGGCGCGGTGCCGATCGATCCGGACGAGACCATGGTGGCGCTGTGGAGATACGACGCGCTCACGGACACAACGTCGGTCGACACGGTGACGATGGCCCAACTCATCACCCTGGGCGAGCCGGCGCTGAGCGACGTCGTGGGAATCGGAATCGTGTACCAGAGCACGAACCCGGCCGTGACGGGCGGCTTGATCCCGCAGGGCAGCGCCACGACCAACCGCATCCGGATGACAATCGACACGCAGCTTCGCGCCACCCTGCGCAGTGACGACTCGGCCGTCATGGCGGGTGGATTGGAGATCGAGAACGACGCGCAGGCCCAGTCGTACGATCCGATCCTGCACGCTGCCGCGACACCGTACGCCGGTGACTTCGCTGCTGTTGAGCTGAGTTCCGCGAGACTGGATGTCACGGCCTCCAAGACGATCACCCCCGGCACGATCTTCGAAACCAACCCCAACGTCCCGGTAACGGTCACGCTCGGGGCCACTGACGGCGACGCCACAGCGGCCGCGCAGATGGTGACCATCACCGACACCGACGCCAACTTCTGGACCTCGTTCGAACTCGTCGCGCTGGGCAGCGTGACGCGGCCGGCGGGTGCGGATTTGGCACGCGTTGACGTGCAGCTCGACAATACGTCGACCTGGATCCAAGGCGCACCGGTCGCGGCCCCGGGGGCTCCCGCTCTGCCGGCCAGCCTCACCCTGCCCGACGACCTGGAGCGCATCACGGGCATCCGCTTCGTCTTCAACAACGACCCCGTGCGGCCGTTCTCAGCGACGGCACCCTCAGCCTCGTGGAGCGCCCAGGCACTCTTCACTGTTCAAGCGCGGGATGCGGCGGTCTTCCCGAGCACGGTCAACAACGCCATCACGGTGGTAGCGGAACACACGGGGCTGCCAGCGGCGAACGACGCAGACGCGGACGACATTGTTCTGACAACGGGTACGCCACGCATAGATGTGCAGAAGGAGCCCGTCACCGGTGGCCCCAAGATTGTGGAGCCGGGCGTGTCCTACCCGTGGACTCTGGAGTTCGAGAACGTCGGCACCGCGTTCTTCACCGTCAACGACGTGATTGACAATCTCGGCCCGAACCTGCAGTTTGACGGTTCGGAACCGCTGTACGAGACCAACAGCGCGACGGTGCCGATTACCGGAATCACCGTCAGCCAGGCAACCGCTTCGGAGATATCCTTCGTCTTTCCCGCCGACTCCGTTCTGGCGCCAGGAGAGTGGTATCGGATCACCCTCAACCTCTCCCTGCTGCCGGGCCTCACACCGGCCCAGCAGGCGGTGAACCAGTTCTACGTCGATACGAATGCGATCTTTGCGGCCGGTGACTGCGTGAACACCTCCGGAAACGGCCAGGGTGTGCTGGCTGGGCTCGGTGTGAATCAGTGCGGCACGAGCAACTTCGTCAGCCCGCAGGCGGGTCCGCTGCTCTTCGTCGAGAAGGAGGTTCGTGGAGAGATCGACGGAACGCTTGTCGACGGAGCGAGCAACCTCATCAACCCCGCCCTGCCATGCTCGACCATCGCGGATGACTTCCACCGTTCGAACTGCGTCGCTTACACCACTATTGGTGCCACCGACGAGTGGCGAGTGGGCGCCGTCAACACGGGCACCATCGCCTACGAGACTCTCGCCTTTGTCGATGTGCTTCCCACGATCGGAGACCGTCTGCTCGCCACGGGTTCCGCTCGTCAGTCGAACTGGCGCCCCGTCTTCGATCTTGACTTCGGCATCCAGCTGACCGCCGTTCCTGGCCTGCCCGGTGACGGCATTCCCCCGGGCACCACCATGACCTTCGAAGTGACCACCGACACTGCGCCGTGTGTGGGCACCGGCGTTGGTTCGGCCTGGCCGAGCGACTTGACCTGCGCCGGCAACACCTGGGAGTCGCTCAGCACCTACTCCGGGAGTGCGACGGACGTCACCGGGATCCGCATCTCGCTCGACTTCAGTACCTCGGTCGCTGGCGTTCTCCCCCCCGGCGGCAGTGTGCATTTCCTGCACCGCACGATCAACACCCCGTGGACCGCTGGTGACGTGCCGACCGCGCAGGCGATTCGTCCGCAGCTCAACACTGGCCCCAGCCTCAAGGCGTGGAACCAGGTCGGTGCGGTGGCAACCCAGGCTGGCACGGGGGCTCCCTTGAGCAGGGCGCCCCAGCGTGTAGGCGTGCAGTTGCTCACGGGTTCCGCGGCGGTGGAGAAGACGGTCAGCGGTGTTGTCTCTCTCGCCCCCAACAGCGTCACTGCCGACGCGGTCTGCACGGTCCCCACCGGTGAACCAGGGCAGAGGGCTCCGGTCGATCTCGCAACCATGTCACTTCTGACGGTTCCCGTTGGAGGTACGGCACGTCTGGATGGGGTGCCGCTGGGTGCAGAGTGCGATTTCGTCGAGTCGGGTGCCCTCGGTCACTTCGGTGAAGCCGAACGCACGCCCAGCGGGCCGCAGACGGTGCAGATCGTCACGGCTGGCGCGGTCGCTGATGCGGTTCCGCTGGCGCAGAGCGTGTCGATGAACAACCGGTACGCTTGGCTCGCCTCGACAGGAGTCGAGGTTCGCGAGCCGATCGCTCTCGGGCTGACTCTGCTGGGTCTCGGTGTGCTTGTCACGCTGTTCTCCCGCAGGAAGCGTGCCGCGTAGCCGGTTCGTGTGGGCGTGGGGCTGTGCTTGCGCGACTAGCGTGGAGGGGTGGAGCAGTCCGAACATCCTGAGCGAACCACCCATGGCGTGGGTTCGTGGGCGGGCGAGTGGCCTGAGGGTGAGCAGTGGGATGCCGAACTGCTCGAGCACGGCGACACCCGCAACGTGATCGACCGCTACCGGTACTGGTCCATGGAGGCGATCGTTGCCGACCTGGACTCGCGTCGGCATCCATTTCATGTCGCGATCGAGAACTGGCAGCACGACCTCAACATCGGCTCGATCGTGCGCACCGCGAACGCGTTCCTCGCCGAGGCCGTGCACATCGTGGGGCGGCGCAAGTGGAACAAGCGCGGCGCCATGGTCACCGACCGCTATCAACACGTGCTGCATCACCCCGACATCGCCGACCTGGTGACGTGGGCGGCGGATGCTTCGCTGCCGATCATCGCGGTCGACAACATTCCCGGCAGCGTGCCGATCGAGTCATTCGTCCTGCCCGAGCGATGCGTGCTGCTCTTCGGCCAGGAGGGGCCGGGGCTGTCGGAGGAGGCGATCGCGGCGGCGGATGCCGTGGTCGAGATCACGCAGTACGGCTCGACCCGCTCCATCAACGCCTCCGCAGCGGCGGCGATCATCATGCACGCCTGGATCCGCACCCACGCCGACGCGCGCTGGAGCTAAGAGCGAAAGCCATTGCTGGCTTTCGCGGCAGCGCAGCGTGCCACCGCCGACGCCCGTCCCGGGCGTCGGGCAATCAGTCCGTGCCGAACTCCATGGCGGCACGGTCGAGCGCTTCGACGGCCGCGTCGGCGTCGGGGTCGACCTCGGGGGCTGCAGCGATAGCATCCGCACCGCCTGCCTCGAGGGAGCCCATGAGCTTCGCGGTCTCACCCGAGACGATGCCTTGGGCCACGTACTGCTCGAGGCGGGAGCGCGAGTCGGCGATGTCGAGGTTGCGCATGGTGAGCTGACCGATGCGATCCTCGGGGCCGAAGGTGGCGTCGCTGACGCGCTCCATGGAGAGCTTGTCGGGGTGGTAGCTGAGCGCCGGGCCCTCCGTGCTCACGATGGTGTAGTCGTCGCCGCGACGCAGGCGCAGCGTGACGCTTCCGGTGACGGCAGAGCCGACCCAGCGCACGATGGATTCGCGCAGCATGAGCGACTGCGGGTCGAGCCAGCGGCCCTCGTACATGAGTCGGCCGAGTCGGCGCCCCTGCTCGTGGTAGTTCGCGATGGTGTCTTCGTTGTGAATGGCGTTGAGCAGGCGCTCGTACGCGGCAAACAGCAGCGCCATTCCGGGCGCTTCGTAGATGCCGCGGCTCTTGGCCTCGATGATGCGGTTCTCGATCTGATCGCTGGCACCCATGCCGTGACGGCCGCCGATCGCGTTCGCTTCGTGGACGAGGGCAACCGCATCCGCGAACTCGGTGCCGTTGATCGCAACCGGCCGCCCCGCCTCGAACGTGACCGTGACCTCTTCGGTGGCGACCTCGACGTCGTCGCGCCACGCAGCGACACCCATGATGGGGTCGACGATGTCGAGGCCCTTGTCGAGGTGCTCAAGCAGTTTGGCCTCGTGGGTGGCGCCCCAGATGTTCGCGTCGGTGCTGTACGCCTTCTCGACCGAATCGCGGTACGGAAAACCGTGGGCGACGAGCCACTCGCTCATCTCTTTGCGCCCGCCGAGTTCACGCACGAACTGGGCGTCGAGCCACGGCTTGTAGATGCGCAGCCGCGGGTTGGCAAGCAGACCGTAACGGTAGAACCGCTCGATGTCGTTGCCCTTGTAAGTGGAGCCGTCGCCCCAGATCTCGACACCGTCTTCTTTCATCGCGCGCACGAGCATCGTGCCCGTGACGGCACGACCGAGGGGGGTCGTGTTGAAGTAGGTCTTGCCGCCGCTGCGAATGTGGAACGCACCGCACTGCAGCGCCACGAGCCCCTCCTCGACGAGGGCCGCCTTGCAGTCGACGATGCGGGCCAGCTCGGCGCCGTACTCGGTGGCGCGGGCGGGCACGGAGGCGATGTCGGGCTCGTCGTACTGTCCCAGGTCCGCGGTGTATGCACAGGGCACGGCGCCGTTGGCGCGCATCCACGCGACCGCGACTGACGTGTCGAGACCACCCGAGAACGCGATCCCTACTCGTTCACCGACGGGAAGACTCGACAGCACCTTAGACATGCTCTCCATCGTACGGTGCGCCGCCGAGGCGGCCGACCGGCAGGAAGCGACCTGGGTGGCGAGGATAGACTGAGGTGCAATCCCCCGCACGAAGAAGGGATCACCCGTGCCAGCAATCGTTCTCGTCGGCGCCCAGTGGGGCGATGAAGGCAAGGGCAAAGCGACCGACCTGCTCGGTGACCGCATCGACTATGTGGTCAAGTTCAACGGCGGCAACAACGCCGGCCACACGGTCGTCATCGGCACCGAGAAGTACGCGCTGCACCTGCTCCCGTCGGGCATTCTCAGTGACGGTGTCGTTCCGGTGATCGCGAATGGTGTCGTCATCGACCCTGCGGTGCTGTTCGAAGAGCTGGATGCGCTCATCGCCCGCGGCATCGACGTGTCCCGACTGCGGGTCAGCGCCAACGCGCACATCATCACCACTTACCACCGCACCCTCGACAAGGTCACCGAACGGTTCCTCGGCAAGCGCCAGATCGGCACCACCGGGCGCGGCATCGGGCCAACGTATGCCGACAAGATCAACCGGGTCGGCATCCGGGTGCAGGATCTCTTCGACGAGGGCATCCTGCGCCAGAAGGTGGAGGCGGCGCTGCACCAGAAGAACCAGATGCTCGCCAAGCTGTACAACCGGCGCGCGATCACCGTCGACGTCGTCGTCGACGAGTTGCTGACGTATGCGGAACGCCTCCGGCCCATGGTGTGTGACGCTGCACTCGAGTTGAATCAGGCACTGGATGCTGACAAGACCGTGCTCTTCGAGGGTGGCCAGGCGACGATGCTCGACGTTGACCACGGCACCTACCCGTTCGTGACGTCGTCAAACGCGACTAGCGGGGGCGCGGCGACGGGTTCTGGTGTTGCACCGAACCGGTTCGATCGGGTCATCGGCGTCGTCAAGGCGTACACAACCCGGGTCGGCGCAGGCCCGTTCCCCACGGAGCTGTTCGATGAGTGGGGCGAGTTCCTGCGCGACAACGGCGCAGAGTTCGGCACCACGACGGGGCGCGAACGCCGTT
>DAOMOV010000073.1:3135-8929 GCA_035444505.1 Terrimesophilobacter sp. | reverse complement strand
CTCCTCCTGACCGACCACGTCACCCCACCCGTGCCCGCTCATGATCCCGTTTGTTCCTCATGACGGCGTACTTTCCGCGTCAACTGAAACAAACCGCGTCATAGTGTCGCCGGAAGTCCTCCACCGCCGACCTGGGTTCGGGTTTGTCCCCAGCTGGCCCGTTTCTCCGCCCCTCGTGAGCCGACGGTCAGCCACACTCCCCGCATGACTCCCGAGAACCAGACCACGACACTCGACACCGACATCCTGAGCAGCCTCATCGTCACGAATGGCCTACACACCGGCGCAGAGCGCACGGAGTTCTACCGGCAGGTGCATACGGGCCGATTCACCCGCGTCATCCGCGGCGTCTATATGGATTCGGATGCGTGGGCACGACTTGACCGCCACGCTCGCTACCGGGTCACCACCCTCGCGGTCGGACTTCGGTACGAGGATGCGATCTTCTCCCACCAATCAGCTGGGGCCCTATGGAGGCTGCCGTGGGTCGGTCCGTGGCCGACACGACCACACGTGCTCACCTCCCCACGCACCGGAGGATCCTCGACACGACTCGTCGTGCGGCACACAGTTGGGCTGCCCGACAAACTGGAACAGATCGACGGATGCACTGTCACGACGCTGGCACGAACCGTCGTCGACGTCGCTACCGTCGCATCCTTCGGTCAAGCGGTCACTATTGCCGATGCTGCGCTTCGCCGAACCAAGCATCCCTTCACAGGTCTGCCTTTCGTCGACCTCACGAGAGACGACCTTCTCAAGGAGCTCGTGAATGCAGGCGTCTCCCATGGGCGATCGAAGGCGCGGGATGCGATCGAGTTTTCGAATGGTTTGGCAGATCGACCGGGCGAATCGATGAGCCGCGTGAGCATGAGGCGGACGCGGCTCCCCATGCCCGAGCTGCAGGTGAGCCTGAGGGGGGCAAGCGGTCGCACATGGTCCGTCGACTTCTTCTGGAGGCACCGGAAACTGATCGGCGAGTTCGACGGTCAGTGGAAGTATACCGACCCCGAGTTCCTCGCCGGGCGAACTCCGCATCAGGTGCTCATCGACGAGAAAGAACGCGAAGACGACCTTCGCGCTGCGGGGAATGGAATGACTCGGTGGGGGTGGAAGACCGCGGTCTCGCCGACGCTGCTTCACGCGCACTTGCGGTCGGCCGGGCTGTGATCTACTCGCTCATGACCCCGTTTGTTTCACATGACGGCGCAATTTCCGCGTCATGTGAAACAAACGGGGTCATGGATGCCTAGTCCTGGACGGTGGGGTCCGTTGGGGTCGGGTCGGTGGGGGTGGCGAGAGCCGCCTCGTCACCGTTGTCGACGTCTTCGGGGTTGGGCAGGCGCCGCAGGAATCCGAACCAGACGAGACCGATCAGCACGGATGCGCCGCCACCGATGATGAACGGCAGGGTCAGATCGATGCGACCGACAAGGCCGCCCAACACCGACCCGAGAGGCATGCTCCCCCACAGCACGGTGCGCCAGGTGCCGTGGACACGCCCCAGCAGGCGCCCGGGGATGATGCTCTGGCGCAGCGACATGATGAGAATGTTCCACACGGTGATCGACCCGCTCACCACGAACCACCCGATGGCGATCGCCCACAGGTTGTGAATGAACCCCACCATAACGACCCCGAGCCCCGCGAGCAGGTTGGCGGCGGCGACCGTCGGCCCGGTGCCGAATCGTTCCTTCAGCTGCTGCGTGATCACCGATGCACCGATTGCGCCAGCCGCGCCGGTGAGCATGAAGATGCCGAAGAACTCCTCGGGCAGACCAAGCTGCCCGATGAGGTAGAGCACGAAGCTCGCGGTGGCGAAGGAGATGGCCATGCCGGTGAGGGTGCTGAGCAGCCAGAGGGTCTTGAGCAGTCGGCTCGTCATGATGAAGCGGAAGCCGTCGACGAACTGCTTGTACCAGGGCCCCTCCTTCGCGCCGCCGGTGCGGGCGTGCGCGGCCGCGTACTGACGTCCGGATGCGACCGCGGGCAAGAAGAGGGCGAGCACGACGGCGAGCGCGTAGACGACCGCGTTGGTGCCGAGCGGGATGAGTGCTGACACGGCGAAGAGGAGCGAGGTGGCGGGTCCGGAGACGAAGCTCTGCATGACCTGCTCACCCGCCTCGATGAGCGAGTTCGCACGCGGCAGCTGCGCTTTGGGCAGGATGCTCGGCACGACTGCCCGGATCGCCCCGTCGTACACGGTCTCGAAGATGCCGTAGATGAAGATGATGGCGTAGAGCCACCAGATGGTGAGGCTGCCCGTGGCGGTGACGATGACGAGGGTGACGGCGAGCGCGGCGCGCACCGTGTTGGCGGTGGCGAGCGCGACTCGGCGGTCGATGCGGTCGATGAGGATGCCGGCGGGGATGGCGAAGAACAGCCACGGCAGCATGGCGAGGGCCGCTATTCCGGAGATGAGGAGCGCGTCATCCGTGATCCTCACCGCGAGGAGGGGAATGGCGGTGCGGGCGATGCCGTCCCCGAGGCTGCTGGCGATGTTGGCGCTGAAGACGTTGGCGAACGCGGCACCGAGAGGTGGTTTCGGCGCCGTGGGTCTGGTCGAGCCTGCGGTCATGTCTTCCTCGAATTGAGTCAAGCTATATCGTGAATGCTAACTCAAGATATATCGTGAGTTGCCTCGATGCAACTCTCAGCCGATGGCAGCGGCGACGGCGCGAGCCAGTCGCGGTCGCACGAGGTGATCGGCGGCATCCACCTTGTGCATTGTGACACCGCGAAGCTGTTCGACGATGCGCAGGCCGGCGGGGGCGATGAAGGGGTCGAGGGTTCCATACACGACGTCGATGGGTACGGTGACGGCGGCGAGGTCGCTGATGGTGGTCTGGCTCTCGATGAGGTTCTCGAGGGAGAGCACGAACGCCCCCCAGTTGTTCTCGGAGACATCGAGCACTCCGCGGATGGGAGCGAGCCTGGCGAGTCCGGCTGCAGCGGCCATGGTGAACGACTTGTTGCCGCGCAAGAACTCGTACACGCGCAGGTACAGCCCGAGTGTGGCCCTGTCGGTGGGGTCGCCGACCGCTGAAGGGGTCACGTACACGGGCGGGCTGACGAGCACGAGCTTCTCGAGCCGACGCGAATTGGTGGCGGCGTAGCGGGTCGCGATGAGGCTGCCCATGGAGTGGCCGACGAGCACGAAGGGTTGGCGCAGTTCGAGCGAGTCGAGCGTGCGAGCGAGCGAGTCGACGTGCTCTTCGATGGTGAACCTCGCGTCGGCGGGGGCGGGCGTCTGGCCGAATCCGATGAGGTCGAGGCTGATGACCCGGTTGTTGTCGGTGAGCAGGGGCACGAGGTTGTCGAACGTGACCGAGGAGGAGGCGATGCCGTGCAGGAGCACGATGACGCGGCCACTGCCCGCGTCTGCGGTGACGGTAAGGAGTGGCGCTGCGCGGCGTCGCCACCGGTCGAACAGGCGCATGGGTTCCATTATGGGCGACCCATCGCGGGCGGGGTGTGAGGAGACTTGACCGGAGTGCGGATGCCTTGCGTAACGTTTGCGCGCCAGACGCGTAACTTCTGCAAAACGTTGGGTGTGCTCGGCGCGAAGTTGTGGATAGCGTTTCTGCCATGAAGCGATTTGTGGTTTCGACGGTGGTGGTGGCGACAGCGCTGGGACTCGTCGGGTGCTCCGCGGTTTCCCCGACGGCGTTCAGTGAGGCTGAGGCTCCCAGCATGGGGATCCCCGCGCCGATGGCCCCTGAAGCCATCCGTGACAGTGGCTTTGATGGCGGCGTTGCTGGGGCGGATAGCGACATGAGTTCGTCGCCGGGCCAGCAGATGATCACGCGCGGCTCACTGTCGGTGACGGTTACGGACCCGATCGAGTCGGCGGACGACGTGTCGCGGATCGCGCGCACCGCCGGCGGCTACGTGGAGTCCCGCAACGAATACGTGGGCACCCCGAACTCGCCAGGTCGCGCCGAGCTGGTGCTGCGGATACCGTCCTCCCGACTGGGTGGTGTGCTGGATGACCTCAAGGCGCTCGGCGAAGCCCGCGACACGACCATCTCCTCGGAGGACGTGACGCAGCTGTCTCAGGACCTTGCGGCACGGATCACGGCGCTGGAGACATCCGTCGACCGCTTGCTCGCGCTGCTGGAACGCGCCGACGACACCGACACGCTCATCACGATCGAGCGGGAGCTGTCGACGCGCCAGGCCGAGCTCGAGGGGTTGAAGGCGCAGAAGCGCTACCTCGACGACCAGGTGTCGATGAGCACGATCAGTGTGTACCTGATCGCTGAGCGCGACGCCCCGGTCGAGGACCCCGACACGTTCTGGACGGGTCTGCAGGCCGGGTGGGACGCCTTCGTGGGCTTCTGGGCCGGCGTGCTCGTCGTGCTCGGGGTGCTCGCCCCCTGGCTCGTGCTGCTGGGTCTCATCGCCCTCGTGATCGTGTTCATCGTGAGGCGGGCGACCCGCAAGCCAGAACTGCCCGGCGGCACGCAGGTACCGCAGTCGTCGCAGCCGCCCAGCAGCTAGGCGGGAGCGGATGGCGCTCAGCTGTCCCAGGTGGGACGGCTGGGCGCCGACTTGCCGGCGACGTCGTACGGGCTGACGAGCTTGGCCGGGTCCTTCTCGGCGGCGACGACACGCAGCCGCTCAATCGTGTCGCGCGCTTCATCGACCACGGTGAGCAGGGCGGGCACGAGTGCGATGAGGCGACCGATGCGCTCCTGCTCGGTGGAGCCGTCACCGTCGTAGATGATGCCCATCGCGTTCTCCCGCAGCACTGCGGCACGGTCGAAGAGTTCCTGGTCGTCGCGCCGGGCAAGGTCTGCGGATGCCGCAAGCAACTCGATCTCGCGCCCCAGATTCGCGAGGGTGGTCTCGGTTTCTTCGGGGCTTGCCCGGTGGGCGTGATTGCGGGTCTCGTCGCCGGTCATTCTTCGATTATGCGCGACGGGCACGAGCGACACCGTCACGAACCGCGGGAATGACCTCTTCGGCGAAGCGCCGCATCGCGTCGGCGTCGTCGGTGGCGAGAATGAACGTGCTGATCCCGTCGTCCACGGCGAGCTGGGTGAGCTGCCGCACCCAGTGGTCGGGCGGACCGTTGAAGTCCGCGGTGGCGGTGGCCGAGAAGGTGCCGCCCACGTTGAGCAGGCGACGGATGTCTGCCGGCTCGCGCCCGGCATCCGCTGCCGCTTGGTCGATGACGGCGTTGGCCTTCGGGATGTCGCCGGGCTTCAGGTAGCCGAACGAGGGGACCCAGCCGTCGGCGTGGGTGCCGATGAAGCGGAGCATGCGGGATTTGTAGCCGCCGATGACGATGGGGATGTCGCGGCTGGGGGCAGGCCCGCGCTTGGCGCCATCGACGCGGTAGCGGGTGCCGTTCACGCGCAGGGGTTCGCGGTTCTCGGCATCCCACACGCCGCGGATGATGGCGATGGCCTCGCCGAGGGCGTCGATGGATTCGCCGGGCTCGAGGCGCTGCCCGCCCATGGCTTCGATGGCGTCCCAGAAGCCGCCGGCGCCGAGCCCGAGGTCGAAGCGACCGGCGCTCAGCAGGTCGAGGCTGGCGGCGGCGCGGGCGAGCACGGCCGGCGGACGCAGCGGCAGGTTGTGCACGTTCGCCATGAGCCGCACGCGCTCGGTGCGGGCGGCGATCCAGGTGAGCAGGGTCAGCGTGTCGTGGAACCGCGGCTGATAGGGGTGGTCCTGCAGGGTGACGAGGTCGAAGCCGAGCTGCTCGGCGAGCACCGCGAGGTCGACCGCGTGCTGGGGCGGGTCGTTCAGCGGTGTGACGAAGGTGCCGAACTCGAGCGTGTGG
>DAOMOV010000073.1:0-3091 GCA_035444505.1 Terrimesophilobacter sp. | reverse complement strand
CGTGTCTGCGGATGCCGGTGCGGCAGTCTCGGATTCGACTGCGGGCGCGCTGGCGGCCCGCATGGCGCGGCGCCCTGCGGGCACGCTGACCGCGATGACGACCACGACGACCATGACGGCACCGCAGACGACGAGGAGGGACTCGATGGTGAACACGTCGGCGAGGGGCCCGAGCACGACCATGCCGAGGGGCATGGCGATGGCCATGACGATTCCCATGATGCTGAAGACGCGGCCGTGCCGGTCGGGTTCCACTTTCTCTTGGAGCAGGGTCATGGACGGTGTGGAGAAGTAGGGCACGGCAAGGACGAAGCCGAACATGAGGGCGAAGAACACCCACAGGTTGGTGGTGAGGCCCATGCCGAGGGTGAGGAGGGCGAACACGACGGAGGTGATGACGATCATGGCGACACGGTTCTTGGTGCCGGCCCAGATCGCGATGAGGAGCCCGGCGAGCATCATGCCGACGCTGAAGGAGATTTCGAGCACGGCAAGCAACCACGCTTCGTCGCCGAAGGAGCGCACGAGCATGAGGGGGGTGAGGTAGCTGGGCCCGGCGGCGAGGAGGAAGACGATGCCGAAGAGCATGAGCAGCCAGCGCACGAAGGAGTGGGTCCACACGTAGCGAACGCCTTCGACGAGGTCTTCGAGGTAGCTGATGGTGATGTCGCTGGCCTTGCGGATGGTCGGCACGGGAATGAGGAGCAGCAGCCCGATGCCGATGATGGCGGTGATCACGTCGAGGAAGAAGATGGCGATGATGCTGTAGTTGACGTAGACGAGCATGGCGACGGCGGGCGCGATGAGCGCCATGGCGGATTGGATGGACCCGTTGATGCCGTTGATGCGCATGAGCTGGCTGGTGGGCACGATCTGGGGGATCATGGCGGCGACGGCGGGCATCTGGATGCCGGCCCCGACGGAGCGGATGGCGAGGGTCGCGTAGATGAGCCACAGGTCGTCCATGCCGCCCAGCATGAAGAGGGCGAGGGCGAGCGTGGTGAGGGCGATGGAGGCATCCGCGATGATGATGAGCGCCTTGCGGTTCATGCGGTCGGCCCACACCCCGGCGAAGATGGAGATGAGCGCCTGCGGCAGGAACCCGAAGAGGGCGGCGAGCGCCATCACGGTGCCGGACTTGGTGACCAAAGTGAGGTGCCACATGATGGCGTACTGCACGATCATCGACCCGAACAGCGAGACGGTCTGACCGCTGAGGAACAGCACGGCGTTGCGCACCCAGTTCGGGCGCGACTCATCTCCCTGCGGGGTCGTCTCGGCAGGGTTCAGGATGCTGGTGCCCTCGTTTTCGGGCGCCGTCGAGTGGGGGTCGGTGATAGTCACGGGGCTCTTCTGGCGGTGGTGTGCTGACGTCTGCGCGATGCGCAGCGTTTCAGAATACACGCTCAACGCGCAGCCTGAACCCCAGGGTTGCCGTGGATTCGCCGGGAGAGTTGAGAGAAACGGGCCTAGTCGTCGAGCACGAAGGTGACTTCGAGAATGACCTGCCAGGCGCTGATCTTGCCGCCCGACACCTCAACTTTTTGCTCCTTCACCCACGCACCGGACACGTTGCGGAGGGTCTGGTTGGCGCGAGCGATGCCCTCGCGCACGGCGTCGTCGAAGCTCTTCTCGCTCCGTGACGTGATGGTGGTGATGCGGGCAACGGTGGCCATGATGGTGTCCCTTCGACAGTTCTCTCGTGGAGGGCCGCGCCGCGCTGGACGCGCCCAGCTTCTTCCAGTCTGCAACGCTCGCGCAGCGACCACCACCCTTGATTCGCTAACTCAAGGGTGCTAATCAGGGTCGACGCATGTGGCTCGTGCGGTCGTGATAATCTGGCTACCGCACTGTTTGGGTCTGTGGCGCAGTTGGTAGCGCGTCTCGTTCGCAATGAGAAGGTCAGGGGTTCGATTCCCCTCAGATCCACAGAAAGATCGCCGTGGTCGGTCGCTGCGCACTCGACGGCTCAGCCGACGGCGCGGCGGCGTGCGAGGATCGCGTCAAGATCGGTGGGCGCGACTTCTGCCTCGTCGATGATGCCCATACGTGCGAAACGACTCTCCACTGCAACCGGTGCAGTCTCGCGCGAGGGCGCAGGACTCGTGCGGGCTGGTTGTGAGTCGCGCAGTGCCTGCTCCGCCGCAGCGGCAGCCGCAAGCAGTTCACTCTGCGAGGCGGACCGGTTCACGTGCGCCGACGCGGCAACTGCTCCGAGGTCAGCCCCACCGACAGCATCCGCCCGAGCCGCAGCGCCCAACGCCACCGCCCGTTCCCGCGCGTCAAGGTACAGCGGCCTCGGCAGCGGCTGCGGCGTCCACCGCCGGTCAACGACCTCCGCATGCTCCGCATCGTCATACAGCTCGGTCGCAACCACGGGGTGCCGAACCGCGGAGCCCGTGCGTCGCATCCGCGCCACCGCCGCCATCTGGTTCAACAGCGCCACCGCACCGACCGCCACCACGACCGACCCCGCCAGCAGCGACCAGCCGCCCGAGGCGAGAAGCTCCGCAGCGCCGAACCCGACGCCCACGAGAGCTGCCACCAGCACAAGTGTCGTCACCGACCTCGATCGGCGCAGCCGACGCGACGCCGCGCTCGGCCGACGCCGCGGCGCCACCCCACCACCGGGACTCGCCGCAACCGGCTCCACCGTGCCCGTGTCGCCCAAAGCGGCACGCCGAGCCCTCAGCGCGCGCTCCTGGGCGGCAATCGCCCGCGCGTGCGCCTCCACCCGAACCGCCTCCGGAACCTGAGCCGTCTCCGCCATGATCCGCAGCGTCTGCTGCAGCCGCACCGCGTTCCGCTCCGTCGACAAATACTCGCGGCGACGCAGCCACGTCGGCACCAGGTAGATGAACCACAGCACCGCCGCCAGCGCGATGATCGCGCTCGAACCGACGCCGTCAATACCCATGCCCACAACGGTACGGTCTCGCCGACGACCGCCCGCGGTGGCGCGCCGCACCCGCGCGGCGTCATCAGGCGCTACTCAGCCGACGCGCTCAGCCAGCATCCCTTGGTCTGGCCGCCGCTGACTCCGGCGCACGACCATCCAGCCACCGCCGCAGCACCCCCGACGGCACGTCCT
>DAOMOV010000072.1:0-8931 GCA_035444505.1 Terrimesophilobacter sp. | reverse complement strand
GAACGTGCGCTTTCCGCATCCCGTCTACCACGGTGACACGATCTACTCCGAAACCCTGATCCTCGCCAAACGGCTCTCGAAGTCACGCCCCGGCGAGGGCATCGTCACTTTCGAGCACACCGCCCGCAACCAGGACGGCGTCGTCGTCGCCGTCGCCGTGCGCAACACCCTCATGCAGTGCAAGGGAGAGTTGGCGTGACACTTGGCATGGGCCCCGCCATCCTGTTCTGCCCCGCAGACCGCCCCGAACGCTTCAGAAAGGCAGCGGAACGAGCGGATGCCGTCATCCTCGACCTCGAAGACGCCGTCGCTTCCGCAGCCAGACCTGCCGCGCGCGAAGCGCTCGTCGCGCACTCCCTCGACCCCGCGCGCACGATCGTTCGGATCAACCCGCCCGGAACCCCAGACTTCGTGGCCGACATCGCCGCTCTCAGCCGCACCGGCTACCGCACCGTCATGGTCGCCAAAGCCGAGAACGCCAGCGAGTTCGAAGCCCTCGACGGGTACCAGGTCATCGCACTCTGCGAGACCGCCAAGGGCGTACTCGCCGCTGAATCCATCGCTCGACACCACTCCGTCGTCGCCCTCATGTGGGGAGCCGAAGACCTCGCCGCGTCCCTCGGGGGCACCAGCAGTCGACACCCCGACGGAAGCTATCGTGACGTTGCCCGACACGCCCGCTCCCGCGTGCTGCTCGCCGCACGGGCGCATGGCAAGGCGGCCATCGACTCCGTCTTTCTCGACATCAAGAACACCACCGCGCTCACCGCTGAAGTCACTGACGCCGCCGCGAGCGGATTCAACGCCACAGCGTGCATCCATCCCAGTCAAGTCGACACCATCCGGGCCGCCTACCTGCCGAGCGACGCAGATGTACGCACCGCTCAAGCGATCATCGCCGCCGCCGCAGATCAACCCGGTGTTTTCACCTTCGAAGGTCGCATGGTCGATGAACCCGTCATCCGCCACGCCGCCGAGACCCTGCGCCGCGCCGGCAGATGACCGCGAGATACCCCCTTTCGGGGGTTGCTGACGGATGCCGCAGACCCCTAGGCTCAGGGGCGTGAGCGAGGTCTATGAGAGCCTGCTCGCGTTCATCGGCTGGTGCTCGTGGATGGCCGAACCCGCTGTGTGGGTGATTTTCCTTGGAGCGGTTCTCCTCGCGGGCGCTGTGTGGATCGTCGCGCGAGCGCGATACCGGCACCGCTGGAGCGGCCCGCAGTACCGCCGCAACTCCTGAGCTGACACCCGCCGCACCGCACAGGTGTACGGTGAATGCATCATGAGAGCCGAGGGGCGGGTGCCGAGCAAGCGGTGAGACGGAGAATGTCGACGACCGCGCGATTCCTCGTCGGACTGCTGCCGGGACGCGCCGACTTCGCCGCTATGGGCCGCTCGCCAGGGCGCGACCTACTCGCGGGACTGACGGTTGCCATTGTCGCACTGCCCCTGGCGCTCGCCTTCGGAGTCGCCTCAGGGCTCGGTGCCACCGCGGGTCTCGTCACCGCCATCGTGGCCGGAGTCGTCGCCGCCATATTCGGCGGCAGCAACCTTCAGATCTCCGGCCCCACCGGCGCCATGACCGTCGTGCTCATCCCCGTCGTTCACCAATTCGGGGCCGCGGGAGTGCTGCAAGTGGGCCTCATGTCGGGTGTCATGCTCGTCGGACTCGCCATATCCGGTGTCGGCCGCTACGTGCGCTACCTGCCAGCATCCCTCATCGAAGGGTTCACCGCGGGCATCGCCGTCGTCATCGCCCTGCAGCAGATACCCAACATGCTCGGCGTTCCGCAGGGCGACCAGCAGCAGGTGCTCGCGCTTGCGGGCGACGCTTTTCTGCGCTGGCTCGAGAACCCCGACTTCGTTCCACCGCTCATCGCCGTTGGAGTGGCCACACTCATCCTCATCGGCGCGCGACTCAAACCCGCCGTGCCGATGTCACTGATCGCTGTCGCCCTCGCGACCATCATCGCAGTCTGGTCGGGTCTCAGCATTGACAGCGTCGGCGCTCTGCCTCAGCGACTTCCCGCGCCGACCGTTGACTTCTTCGACATCTCGCGACTCACCTCGCTCATACCGTCCGCGGTCGCGGTCGCCGCCCTCGCTGCTCTCGAAAGCCTCCTCTGCGCCACCGTCGCAGACGCCATGAGCGTCGGGCAGCGGCACAACCCCGACCGTGAACTCTTCGGCCAGGGACTCGCGAACCTCGCCGCGCCCCTCTTCGGAGGTGTGCCCGCCACCGCCGCCATCGCGCGCACCGCCGTCAACGTGCGAGCGGGAGCCCAGTCGCGACTCGCCGCCTTCTCGCACGCCGTGATCCTGCTGCTCTTCATGCTCGTAGCCGCCCCCCTCGTCGGGGTCATTCCCCTCGCCGCCCTCGGCGGTGTGCTCCTCGCCACAACCGTGCAGATGATCCAGGTCGGCTCCATCAGGGCCATCATCCGCTCCTCTCGCGGCGACGCGTTCGTGCTCATCCTCACCTTCCTCGTCACCGTCACCATCGACCTCATCACCGCCGTCATCGTGGGCATCGTGCTCGCCGGCTTCTTCGCCCTCCGTGCGGTCGCCCAGGCATCCCGCGTCGAACGCGTACCCCTCGACGAGAGCGACCACGTCTCCGAAGAGCAAGGTCTCCTCGACGACAGCATCGTCGCCTTCCGCCTCGACGGTGCTCTCTTCTTCGGCGCCTCACACCGCTTCCTGCTCGAACTCACCGATGTCGCCGACGTTCAGGTCGTCATCCTCCGCATGAGCAGGCTCGCCACGATCGACGCCACCGGCGCACTCATGCTCGACGACGTCATCACCAAACTCGAACGCCGCGGAATCGCCGTGCTGCTCTCCGGCATCAAACCCGGCCACCGCAAAGTACTCGCTGCGCTCACCTCAGCAAAGACGCTCTCGAAAGCGGGCCGCGTGTTCTCCTCAACCCCTGAAGCGATCGCGTTCGCTCGCGAACTCGTCGACAAGGGAAGCGCTCACGCAGCCGACGAACCCACACCAGAGTGAACACCACTACCGAATCGTTAGCTCAGCAATACCGCAAAGTTGCCCCGCGTGCTCTAGCGTCGAAGCAATACCGGCGCGGGCGGCAGCAGCGACCGCGCGACCGGTATCGGAGGGCCCGTGTCAGATCCGACTAGCGCAGTCGTCACAGCGTCCATCGTCACAGCGCCCATCGCCGTGTCCATGCGGCGACCACTCGGGTCAACCGAACTGCGAGTAAGCCCCATCGCCCTCGGCGGAAACGTGTTCGGCTGGACCGTCAATGATGACGACGCCATCGACATCCTCGACCGTTTCGTCGAACTCGGCGGCAACTTCATCGATACCGCCGATTCGTACGCTGGCGGTCGCAGCGAACATCTCATCGGCACGTGGCTGAAGCGACGCGGCACGCGCGCAGACCTCGTCATCGGCACCAAGATCGGCAAGAGCGCCGACAACTCCGGCCTCTCCGAACGTGCGATGAACAATGCCGTCAACGCCTCCCTCGAACGACTCGGAGTCGACGCCATCGACCTGCTCTACCTGCACATCGACGACCCTCACGTGCCATTCGAAGAGACGCTTCTCGCCGCCGACGAACTCGTGCGCGCGGGCAAGGTTCGCGCACTCGGCGCCTCAGATCACTCCGCCAATCGCCTCATCGAAGCACGCATCATTGCCGGGCAACTCGGCCTCACACCCCTCGCCGCGCTCCAGTGCCGCTACAACCTCATGCACCGCGACCAATTCGAAGGCAACGTCGCACGCGTCGCCCATGTGCACGGCCTCGCCGTGATGCCCAGATTCGCCCTCGACGGCGGATTCCTCACCGGCAAATACCGGTCCCGCACCGATACCGGTGAAATCTCGAGAACCGGATTCGACTCCCGAGTCGTCGACCGCAACACCCACTTCGACCGCAAAGGGATGCGCGTGCTCGCCGCCCTCGACAAGATCGCCGCCGAGCAGGCGGTGCGGCCAGCATCCGTCGCCCTCGCCTGGTTGCTGACCAAGCCCGATGTTGTCGCCCCGATCACGAGCGCGTCGAAAGTCTCGCACGTGGATCCGCTGATCCAGGCGGGACACGTGACGCTCACCCGTGCCCAGGTCGCTCTGCTCGACGACATCACCGACTAGCGTCGAGCCCCGAGCTGACCAGCCACACGACCGCCGTGTGGCATAGGCTCGGTCGTGATGAATGGCGCAGTGGATTTTCCCCTCGATCAGGCTGAACTGGGCTTCACGGCCGCGGGAGACTGCGTAGTCAGGCGCACCGTACTGCCGAGCGGTGTGCGAATTCTCAGCGAAGCGGTGCCCGGCGCCCGCAGCGCGACCATCGGCTACTGGGTGGCGGTCGGATCCCGCGACGAAGAACCGCAGGGCTACGGCTCCACGCACTTTCTGGAGCACCTTCTGTTCAAGGGCACCTCGCGCCGCAGCGCACTCGACATCGCGGTGAGCTTCGACTCGGTGGGCGGTGAGCACAACGCCGTGACGGGCAAGGAGCACACCTGCTACTACGCGAAGGTGCGCGACCGCGACCTGCCGATGGCGATCGAGGTGCTCTCCGACATGATCACAGGCTCCCTGCTCGACCGTGACGAGTTCGAGAACGAGCGTGGCGTCATCCTCGAGGAACTGGCCATGGCCGACGACGACCCGGGCGACGTGGTGAGTGAGCGCATCTTTGAGGCCGTACTCGGCGAGCACCCGCTCGGGCGACCCATCGGCGGAAGCCAGCAGACGATATCCGCCGTCACCCGCGACTCGGTGTGGGACCACTACCGAGCCAACTATCGACCCCACGACCTCGTCATCACGGTCGCGGGCGCCGTCGACCACGACACGCTGGTCGCCGACGTCGTACGATCGCTCACGCTCGCCGGGTGGGATCTTGATTCGCCAGTGGTGCCCGTGCCGCGGCGCACCGCGAACGGGTCGCTGCTCACGCGCGGCAGTGAGTTCGTTGCGGTGGAGCGCCCCAATGGGCAGGCGAACCTCATGCTGGGCGTGCCGGGGCTGTCGGCCGCAGACGACCGCCGCTACGTGCTCGCCGTGGCCAACGCGGTGCTCGGCAGCGGCATGTCGTCGCGACTGTTCCAGGAGATCCGTGAGAAGCGGGGCCTGGCCTACTCGGTGTACTCGTTCGCCTCGTCATACTCCGATGCGGGGCTTGTCGGACTCTACGCGGGCTGCGCGCCAGCCAAGGCGGGACTCGTGGGAGAGCTCATGCTGAGCGAGTTCCGCCGCCTCGCGGAGCACGGCATCAGCACCGACGAGCTCGAGCGCGTCGTCGGGCAGCTCTCCGGCGCCTCCGCCCTCGCACTCGAAGACTCTGACACGCGCATGTCGCGCCTCGGCCGAGCCGAGATCACCCTCGGTGAATTCGCCGACCTCGACGAAGGACTGCGTCGACTCGCGCTGGTGACGCGCGACGACGTGCAGGGCCTCGTGCATGAACTCGTCGAGAGACCATGGAGCGTCGCCGTTGTCGGCGCGCTCCCCGACGAGCAGCGCCAGACGCTGTCGCACCTTTCCGCCGCCTAGCCGCAACCGATTGTTGGAGGACAACGATGTCCCACTACCTGTACCTCGTTCGACACGGTGAGCAGCAGGACGCCGAACACGGCCTGCCCGACGGCCCCCTCTCGGCGCGGGGTCGCAAACAGGCCACGGCGATCGCACGCAGGCTCGCCACAGTGCCCTTCTCTCACGCCTGGCACTCGCCGCTGCAGCGAGCGGCGGAGACGGCATCCGTGGTCGCGAAATCGGTGAAGACACTCGAACCGCAACCCTCCGCCCTGCTCATGGATTGCGTGCCCTCGGGCCCACAGCCCGACATGCCCGCCGCCTTCGAACCGTTCTTCGGCGGCGTCACCGCTGAGGAGCTCGACGCGGGCGCCGCACAGATGGCGGATGCCGTGGCTGAGTGGCTCTCCCCGTCGCGGAGCGAGCGGCACGAGCTGCTCATCACCCACAACTTTGTGATCGCGTGGTTCGTGCGGGAGGTTTTCGGGGCGCCACCGTGGCGGTGGATGGGACTCAATCAGGCGAACTGCGGGCTGACGATCATCCGGGTGCGGTCGGCGAAACCGCCCGTGCTGGTCTGCCACAACGATCTTGGGCATCTGAGCCCGGAACTGCGTACGGGGCTCACCGTCGAGCAGCCCTACTGAGGGCCGTACCGGTCGCGAGTGACTAGCATGAAGCCATGACGACGCGCGTTGCTCTTGTCGGCGCCACGGGCCGCATGGGTGGCCTCATCTCACGACTCATCGCCGAGGCGAGCGATTTCGAGGTGACGGTGGCGCTGTCGTCGTCCGATCCGCTGGAGAAGATCGCGGGCGTCGATATCGTCGTGGACGTGACGACACCACAGGTCAGCCCTCGGGTCGTGGAGTACGCGATCGCGCACGGTCACAATGTTCTCGTCGGCACGAGTGGCTGGTCGGTCGATCGCGTCGCGGCACTCGAGGCGAAGATCACCGGAAACCTCGACGTGGGGGTGCTCATCGTGCCGAACTTCTCCCTCGGTTCGGTGCTGTCGACCGCGTTCGCCGGAATCGCGGGCAGGCTTTTCGATTCGGTGGAGATCGTTGAGGCTCACCACGCGGGCAAGAGCGATTCCCCATCGGGTACCGCCGTGCGCACGGCGGAGTACATTGCCGCCCAGCGCACCGACAGGAGCCCCCTGGAGCCCCCTCACACCGAGCAGCCCGCGCGCGGCCAGGTCGTTGCAGGGGTGCCTGTGCACAGCCTCCGGATGGCCGGGGTGGTGGCGCAGCAAGACATCATCTTCGGCGGCACGGGCGAGAGGCTTGTACTGCGTCACGAGACTCTGTCGCCGACCGCATACGAGGCGGGAATCCTGCGTGCGCTTCGGGCTTTGCCCGGTATCCGGGGCGTCGTGGTAGGGCTCGATTCGCTGCTGGGTCTATCGATGGTCGGTGGCACCTCGTGATGGCGCGCGTGGGCGTTGCCGTCATGGGTGTACTGCTCGTGCTCTACCTCGTGGTGGTGATTCAGTTCGCCGTGGGATTTCTGCAGGCGGGGGGAGTGGTGCCCACGCTGCTGGGGCTCGCGCTGATCGTGCTGCCCCTGCTGGGGTTCTGGGGCCTGGGTGCGGAGCTCTTATTCGGTGTCCGCGCGGGGCGGCTCGGCGCGATCATGGGGCGCGAGGGGTCGCTGCCGGAAGACGAGTTCGAACACCTGCCGAGTGGGCGCCCCGACCCCAAGGCTGTCTCGCCGCACGTGGAGGTCTTCCGTCACGAGGCGACCGTGAACCCGGATGACTGGCGCGCGGCGTTCCGTCACGGTCTCGTGCTCGACGCGGCGGGGCAGCGCAGGCTCGCGCGAGCGGAACTCGTTCGGGCGATCAAGCTGGAGCGGGCCGAGCGCGCAGGCACGGCCGCGGCGTCGGATGGGTCGCCCGAGGCATCCTGAACCTTTCCTACGAGAGCGACGCCTCGAGGGTGATGTCGATTCCGGCGAGGGCGCGGGAGACGGGGCAGTTCGCTTTGGCCTCCTCGGCGCGCTCCTGGAATTCGGCCTCACTGATCCCGGGGACGACGGCGCTGACGAGCAGGTGGCTGCCGGTGATGCCGCCGTTGGTGGGGTCGAAGGTGACGGCGGAGGTCACCTGAAGGCTCTCGGGGGGTGTGCCCGCTTTGGTGAGAATGTTGGAGAACGCCATCGAGTAGCAGGAGGAGTGCGCGGCAGCGATGAGCTCTTCGGGGTTGGTGCGACCGGTCTCACCCTCGGACCGGCTGGCCCAGGTCACTGGGAACTCTGCCGCTTCGGACGAGTCCAGGCTGATGGTGCCGTTTCCGGTCTGCAGGTCTCCCCGCCACAGGGTGGTGGCTTCGCTCGTGAGTGCCATGGTGTGCCCTTCCGCTGGGTGCAAGGTCGCGCAAGCATCCGTCGTGCTCGCGTGTCTCCACCCTAGGTCACGCGGCTTCGCTATCGTGGGGCCGTGGCGACAGATGCAGACACTCCCGAGGTGGTTTTCAGGTCTGACATGACCGTTGAGCTGGTGCGCTCGAGCGCGCAGGATGCCGACGTGCTGTTCGCGGCGCGCGTCTCGACCCAGGGCGAGCAGTCGCTGGAGCAGGCGGATACCGCAGCGGTGGCGTCGGAGGCGCAGGCCAAGCGGGATCGGGGGCTCATCAACTACCTCATGCGTGATCGCCACGGCTCCCCGTTCGAGCACAACTCGATGACGTTCTACGTTCAGGCGCCGATCTTCGTATTCCGCGAGTTCATGCGGCATCGCATCGCGAGCTACAACGAGGAGTCTGGCCGGTACCGGGAGCTTCGTCCCGTGTTCTACGTGCCCGCATCCGACCGCAATCTGGTGCAGTCGGGCAAGCCCGGTGCCTACGAGTTCCACCCGGGCACTCCGGAGCAGTCTGCTCTGGTCGATGAGGAGACGCGAGCGGTGTGCGCGGCGGCGTTCGAGTCCTATCAGCGGATGCTGGCGGCGGGCATCGCGCGCGAGGTCGCGAGGATCGTGCTGCCGGTGACGACGTACTCGTCGATGTACGTGACGATGAATGCGCGGTCGCTGATGAACTTCTTGAGCCTGCGCACGAAGCGCGAGGGCAGTCATTTTCCGTCGTTCCCGCAGCGGGAGATCGAGCTGTGCGCGGAGCAGATGGAGGCGCACTTCGCGCGGCTGATGCCGCTCACGCACGAGGCGTTCTCGGCGAATGGGCGCGTAGCGCCGTAGCGGATATCCCAGCATCCGTCGCATCCCCTGGATCAGTTCACCTCAAGACGTGCGCACTGTGCGATGCACGCAACTCAGGAAGAATTTCTCAGACGAGTCGGTTCCATGGGAGATATCACGGTGCATCACGAATTCTGCCTGAATTACGTTCGCGCGAAAGCGGCCATGATCGCGGTGCGCCGCGCGCGGTAGCCCGTAGTTCGTGAGTAGTCGCG
>DAOMOV010000071.1:0-9090 GCA_035444505.1 Terrimesophilobacter sp. | reverse complement strand
CCGGCAAGCAGATTCAGCTCAACATCCTCGAGGTCAAGAACCCCGAGGCCGAGGCTCAGCTCGTCGCTCAGGGCGTTGCCGAGCAGCTCAGCGCACGCGTGGCGTTCCGCCGCGCAATGCGCAAGGGTCTGCAGGGCGCTCAGCGCGCCGGTGCGAAGGGTGTTCGCATCCAGGTCTCGGGTCGACTCGGCGGTGCCGAGATGAGCCGCAGCGAGTTCTACCGTGAAGGCCGCGTGCCCCTGCACACGCTCCGCGCGAACATCGACTACGGCTTCTACGAGGCCCGCACCACTTTCGGCCGCATCGGAGTGAAGGTGTGGATCTACAAGGGTGAGATCACCAACAAGGAACTTGCCCGCGAGCAGGCTGCCCAGAAGTCGCAGCGGCCCGAGCGTCGCGACGACCGTCGTGACGGCGGAGACCGCCCGCGCCGCGGCGCACGCGCAGACGCCGCACCGGCAGCAGTAGGGGCGGAGGGCTAAGAATGCTAATCCCACGTAAGGTCAAGCACCGCAAGCAGCACCACCCGGGTCGCAGCGGTCAGGCAACCGGCGGCACCAAGGTGACCTTCGGCGACTACGGAATCCAGGCGATCACGCCCGCGTACGTCACCAACCGTCAGATTGAGGCGGCACGTATTGCGATGACGCGCCACATCAAGCGTGGTGGAAAGGTGTGGATCAACATCTTCCCCGACCGCCCGCTCACCAAGAAGCCCGCCGAGACCCGCATGGGTAGCGGTAAGGGCAGCCCGGAGTGGTGGATCGCCAACGTCAAGCCCGGCCGAGTTCTCTTCGAGCTCAGCGGGGTCAACGAAGAGGTTGCTCGCGAAGCACTCACGAGAGCCATCCACAAGCTGCCCCTCAAGGCACGCATCATCAAGCGCGAGGAGGGCGACGCGTAATGGCGATCGGATCCAAGGAGCTCGCTACACCCGAGCTCGACACGTTCGAAGACGACCGCCTGGTCGAGGAGCTCAAGAAAGCGAAGGAAGAACTCTTCAACCTGCGCTTCCAGGCCGCAACCGGCCAGCTTGAGAGCCACGGTCGGCTGCGGGCAGTCAAGCGCGACATCGCGCGAATCTACACCGTCATCCGCGAGCGGGAGCTCGGCATCCGTGCCACCCCGGTCGCCGTGGAAGAGCCAGCCAAGCCCGCCAAGGCGAGCAAGGCCAAGAAAGCTGCGGCAGCTGCGGTTGAGACAGCAGAGCCGGATGCCGCGGCTGCCGAGACAGAGTCCGCGACCGACAAAGAGGAGTCCAAGTAATGGCCAAAGAAACAACGGCCGCCACCGAGGGCACCCTCGAGCGCGGCTACCGCAAGACGCAGCGGGGCTACGTCGTGAGTGACAAGATGGACAAGACCATCGTCGTCGAGGTTGAGGACCGCGTGAAGCACCCCCTCTACGGCAAAGTCATCCGTCGCAGCGAGAAGCGCAAGGTTCACGACGAGTCGAACTCGGCCGGCATCG
This sequence comes from Terrimesophilobacter sp., assembly GCA_035444505.1. Classification (GTDB taxonomy): domain Bacteria; phylum Actinomycetota; class Actinomycetes; order Actinomycetales; family Microbacteriaceae; genus Terrimesophilobacter. The sequence continues at coordinate 7,620 of DAOMOV010000071.1, read as the reverse complement.
GCGACCTCGTCGTCATCAGTGAGACCCGTCCGCTGAGCGCCACGAAGCGCTGGCGTCTCGTCGAGATTCTCGAGAAGGCGAAGTAGCGCGAAGCTGCCTCGACAACGAATAAGGAAAAGATCATGCTTCAGCAAGAATCCAGGCTCAAGGTCGCCGACAACACCGGCGCCAAAGAGCTGCTCACGATTCGCGTGCTCGGCGGCTCCGGCCGCCGCTATGCGGGGCTCGGCGACACCATCGTCGCCACCGTGAAAGACGCCATCCCTGGCGGCAACGTGAAAAAGGGCGAAATCGTCAAGGCCGTCATCGTTCGCACCAAGAAAGAGACCCGTCGTCCCGACGGCTCCTACATCAAGTTCGATGAGAATGCCGCCGTGATCCTCAAGAGCGACGGAGACCCCCGCGGCACCCGCATCTTCGGGCCGGTCGGTCGTGAGCTTCGCGACAAGAAGTTCATGAAGATCATCTCGCTCGCACCGGAGGTTATCTGATAATGGCCAAAATCAAGAAGGGTGACCTCGTGCAGGTCATCTCGGGCCGCACCCAGGCCCGCGGCGGAGACCGCGGAAAGCAGGGCAAGGTCATCGAGGTGTTCGCCGACAAGAACCGCGTCATCGTGGAAGGCGTCAACTACGTGAAGAAACACATTCGCGTGGGCCAGACGCAGCGCGGGACGACGACGGGCGGCATCGAAACCCACGAATCCCCCATCCACATCTCCAACGTCGCGCTCGTCGACCCCAAGTCGAAGAAGCCTACCCGCGTGGGTCACCGCGTCGAGAAGAACGCTGAGGGCCGCACGGTCCGTGTGCGTTACGCCAAGAAGTCAGGTGAGGACCTGTGATGACTGACACCGCTACCGCCGTGTCGAGGAGTGCATCCTCGAACATCGGCACACCGCGACTGAAGAAGCTGTTCACTGAGACGATTGCGCCGAAACTCAAGAGCGACTTCGGCTTCACGAACGTGCACCAGATTCCGACCCTGACGAAGATCGTCGTCAACACGGGTGTCGGTGAGGCAGCCCGCGACGGCAAGGTCATCGACGGTGCCGTTCGCGACCTGACCCTCATCACGGGCCAGAAGCCTCAGGTGACGCTCGCACGCAAGTCGATCGCCCAGTTCAAGCTGCGCGAGGGCATGCCGATCGGCGCTCACGTGACGCTTCGCGGCGACCGCGCGTGGGAGTTTCTCGACCGCCTGCTGACGCTGGCGCTGCCCCGTATCCGCGACTTCCGGGGCCTGAGCGACACACAGTTCGACGGCAACGGCAACTACACGTTCGGCTTGACCGAGCAGGCCATGTTCCACGAGATCGATCAGGACAAGATCGACCGGGTTCGCGGCTTCGACATCACGATCGTGACGACGGCGAAGAACGACGATGAGGGCCGCGAGCTGCTTCGTGCGCTTGGGTTCCCGTTCACGTCGAACAACAAGGACCAGTAACACCCATTCATTTAGGTCGGCATTCGTGTAACGGGTGACCGAAACCGTGTGAGAACAGGAAAAACATCATGACAATGACAGATCCGGTCGCAGACCTGCTGACCAGACTGCGCAACGCCAACTCGGCGTACCACGACTCCGTGTCGCTGCCGAGCAGCAAGCTGAAGGCGCACATCGCCGACATTCTCAAGACCGAGGGCTACATCGCCGACTGGCGTGTTGAGGACGCTCGTGTCGGCTCGACGCTGACAATCGACCTCAAGTACGGTCCGAACCGTGAGCGCACGATCGCGGGCCTCAAGCGGGTCTCGAAGCCGGGCCTCCGCGTCTACGCGCGCTCGGGGGAGCTGCCCCGTGTTCACGGTGGCCTCGGTGTTGCCATCATTTCGTCGTCGTCGGGTCTGCTCACGGACCGTCAGGCTGATGAGAAGGGCGTGGGTGGGGAAGTCCTCGCCTACGTGTGGTGAGCTGACATGTCACGAATTGGACGACTCCCCATTGACGTTCCTGCGAACGTCACCGTGTCGATCGATGGCCAGGCGGTCACGGTCAAGGGCCCCAAGGGTGAACTGAACCTCACCGTGGCGAGCCCCATCGAGGTCGCGCTCGAAGACGGCCAAGTGCTGGTCACGCGACCGGACGACGAGCGCGAATCGCGTTCCCTTCACGGCCTCACGAGAACCCTCATCAACAACCAGATCATTGGTGTGACGGATGGCTACTCCAAGGGCCTCGAGATCGTGGGCACGGGTTACCGCGTGCAGCAGAAGGGCAACTCGCTCGAGTTCGCTCTCGGCTTCTCGCACCCGATCACGTTCGATCCGCCGGCCGGCATCACTTTCGCGGTCGAGGGCAACAACAAGATTTCGGTGCACGGCATCGACAAGCAGCAGGTGGGCGAGGTCGCGGCCAACATCCGTAAACTCCGCAAGCCTGAGCCGTACAAGGGCAAGGGTGTGCGCTACGCGGGCGAGGTCATTCGCCGCAAGGCCGGAAAGGCTGGTAAGTAACCATGGCTCTCGGAACCAGAGGAAAGTCGAAGTCGGCCGCCAAGGTGCGCCGACACGCTCGACTCCGCAAGAAGATTGTTGGCACGCAGGCGCGTCCGCGTCTCGTGGTGACGCGGTCGAGCCGCCACGTGTTCGTTCAGGTCGTTGACGACAGCAAGGGTCACACCATTGCGTCGGCTTCGACGATGGAGGCTGACCTGCGCAGCCTCGACGGCGACAAGACGGCTCGCGCGCGCAAGGTCGGCGAGCTCGTTGCCGAACGCGCCAAGAAAGCCGGAATCGACGCGGTCGTGTTCGACCGTGGTGGAAACCGTTACGCAGGTCGTGTCGCCGCGATCGCTGACGGCGCTCGCGAGGCGGGATTGAGCCTGTGAGTACTGAGAAGAACGAGAAGGAGCAGGCTGTGACTGCAACCGCAGAAGCCCCGGAGGCCCAGATGCCCGAGGCCGCGGCTGACACCAATGAGCCGCGCGAGCGCGAACAGCGCCGCGGTGGCCGCGAGCGAAACCCCAACCAGCAGCGCGGTGCCCGCGACAGCGACAAGAGCCAGTTCTTGGAGCGTGTCGTGACGATCAACCGCGTGTCGAAGGTCGTCAAGGGTGGCCGTCGCTTCAGCTTCACGGCGCTTGTCGTCGTGGGTGATGGTGCCGGTCTCGTGGGTGTCGGTTACGGCAAGGCCCGTGAGGTTCCCACAGCGATTTCGAAGGGTGTCGAGGAGGCGAAGAAGAACTTCTTCCGGGTTCCTCGCGTCGGCAACAGCATCCCGCACCCGGTTCAGGGTGAGGCTGCGGCCGGCGTGGTGCTTCTGCGCCCCGCCGCTGCGGGTACCGGTGTTATCGCCGGTGGCCCGGTTCGTGCCGTGCTGGAGTGCGCCGGCATTCACGACGTTCTGAGCAAGTCGCTCGGCTCGTCGAACACGATCAACATCGTGCACGCCACGGTTGACGCCCTCCAGCAGCTCGAGGAGCCAGCCGCTGTGGCAGCTCGCCGCGGTCTCGACGTCGACCACGTCGTGCCGGCACAGATTCTTCGCATTCAAGCCGAAGCGGCCAAGGCGAAGGTTGACGCAGAGAAGGCAGGTGTCTGATGGCTCGCCTCAAAGTGACCCAGATCAAGTCCAAGATCAGCGAAAAGCAGAACCAGCGCGACACGCTTCGGAGCCTTGGGCTCAAGCGCATCGGAGACGTCGTTGTTCGCGAGGACAACTCCCAGAACCGCGGCTACGTCAACACGGTCGCGCACCTGGTCAAAGTCGAGGAGATTGACTAATGGCTGAAGAGAAGCCAGCACCGAAGAAGCCCGCGGCGAAGGCGGCTGAGTCGAAGGCTGCCCCCAAGGCGGCCGCAGCGAAGGCCAGCGCGGCGAAGCCCGCAGCAAAGGCCAGCGCGGCCAAGGCTGCCCCGAAAGCGGCAGCGGCAAAGACCGCGACCGTGAAGGCGGCTCCCAAGGCGGCTGCGGCCAAGGCAGCGCCCAAGAAGGATGCCGCCACGAAGTCCGCTGCGAAGGCGACAGCCAGCAAGGCCGCGCCTGAGACGGCGGCGAAGGCCGCTCCGAAGGCGAGTGCTGCGAAGGCGAGTGCTGCGAAGGCGAGTGCTGCGAAGGCGAGTGCGCCGAAGGCGAGTGCGCCGAAGGCGAAGCCCGAGGCCGAGTCGCGTCCGCAGGTGCTGAAGATGCACCACCTCCGTCCGGCCCCCGGTGCGAAGACCGCGAAGACCCGTGTGGGTCGCGGTGAGGCGTCGAAGGGCAAGACGGCGGGTCGCGGCACGAAGGGCACGAAGGCTCGCTACCAAGTGCGTGCTGGCCTTGAGGGCGGCAACCTGAACTCGATCATGCGTGCGCCGAAGCTGCGCGGGTTCAAGAACCCGTTCCGTGTCGAGTACCAGGTCGTGAACCTGGACCGTCTCGCCGAGCTCTACCCGAAGGGTGGCGACGTCACGATCAACGATCTCGTCGCGAAGGGAGCGGTTCGCAAGAACGAGAAGGTCAAGGTTCTCGGCAATGGAGACATTGACGTTAAGCTGAATGTTGCGGTCGACAAGGTCTCGAGCTCCGCGGAGCAGAAGATCAAGGCCGCGGGCGGCTCCGTCGCGTAAGTTCTCCCCGTGGCCCGCCACGGTGCAGACTAGGTAAACGTAGCTGTCGGTGTGGCTCGCGAGGGCCACACCCTCGGCTTACCCCACAATCCAGGAGGCTACGTGTTCAGCGCAATCGGGCGGATCTTCCGCACTCCCGATCTTCGCCGCAAGATCGGCTTCACCCTCGCGATCGTTGCGCTGTTCAGGCTGGGTTCGTTCATTCCCGCACCGTTCATCGACTACGGCAACGTGCAGACGTGTCTCGCGAACGTGTCGGGCACGCAGGGGCTGTACGACCTCGTCAATCTCTTCAGCGGCGGCGCCCTGCTGCAGTTGTCGGTGTTTGCGCTGGGCATCATGCCGTACATCACCGCGTCGATCATTGTGCAGCTGCTGCGCGTCGTCATCCCCCACTTCGAGGCTCTGCACAAGGAGGGCCAGGCCGGTCAGGGCAAGCTCACGCAGTACACGCGCTACCTGACGATCGGTCTCGGCATCCTGCAGTCGACGACTCTCGTCACGGTTGCCCGCACGGGTGCGCTGTTCCCGACAACGGCGGGTGTTCCCGAGTGCTCTGAGCTGCTTGTGCAGTCGGATGCGCTCGCGATACTGCTCATGGTGATCACCATGACGGCCGGCACCGGCCTCATCATGTGGTTCGGTGAGCTCATCACCGAGCGCGGTGTCGGCAACGGCATGTCGCTGCTCATCTTCATCTCGATCGCGGCAACGTTCCCCTCGGCGCTGTGGGGCATCGCGGTGGCGCGTGACTTCAACACCTTCCTCATGGTGCTCATCGTCGGCATGTTCATCATGCTCGCAGTGGTCTTCGTGGAGCAGTCGCAGCGGCGCGTGCCCGTGCAGTACGCGAAGCGCATGGTGGGTCGCCGCACGTACGGCGGCAACAACACGTACATCCCCATCAAGGTCAACATGGCGGGCGTGATTCCCGTGATCTTCTCGTCGAGCCTCCTGTACCTGCCGGCGCTCGTGGCACAGTTCAACATGCCCAGGGATGCGACGGAAGAGCCCGCATTCTGGGTCAACTGGATCAACAGCAACCTCAGTTCTGGTGACAGCTGGATCTACATGCTCGTCTACTTCGTGCTGACGATCGGGTTCACCTACTTCTACGTCGCGATCACCTTCAACCCGGAGGAGGTCGCCGACAACATGAAGAAGTACGGTGGCTTCATCCCGGGCATTCGCGCCGGACGCCCGACCGCGGAGTACCTTGACTACGTGCTCACCCGCATCACTCTGCCGGGGTCGCTCTACCTCGGCATCGTGGCGCTCATCCCGCTCTTTGCACTCTCGCTCGTCGGGGCGAACGCGAACTTCCCGTTCGGCGGTGCGAGCATCCTCATCATCGTGGGTGTCGGTCTTGAGACGGTGAAGCAGATCGACGCGCAGCTGCAGCAGCGTCACTACGAGGGTTTGCTGAAGTGACTCCTCGACTGCTGATCGTCGGCCCACCCGGAGCGGGCAAAGGAACTCAGGCCGCGCGGTTGAGCGAGAGGTTCGGTATTCCGACGATCTCCACGGGCGATATCTTTCGGTTCAACATCAAGAATGAGACCGAGCTCGGTGTCAGGGTGAAGGCGATCGTCGACTCCGGTGACTATGTTCCCGATGAGCTCACCAACGCCCTTGTCGCAGACAGGCTGACTGAAGACGATGCACTCGTCGGGTTCCTTCTCGATGGGTACCCTCGAACGCCCGACCAGGTGGAGTTCCTTGACGCGTTCCTCGCGGAGCGGGAGCAGAAGCTCGACGCCGTCATCCGCCTTGTCGCTGACACCGATGAGATCGTTGAACGGCTTCGCCGTCGCGCTGTGCAGCAGGGTCGCACCGATGACACCGAGGACGCCATTCGTCACCGGCAGGAGGTGTACCGTCGCGAGACGGAACCGATCATTGCGGCGTTCGGTGAGCGCGGCATCCTCGTCGAGGTCGACGGGCTCGGGGCGGTTGACGAGATCACGGAGCGCATCATGGCGGCTCTCGTGAGCGCGGGAGTGAGCGCGAACGACGCCCCGCTCGATGACCGGCAGTAGTCGTGGCACGGGGCATTTACAAGTCTCCGAAGGAACTGCGTCGAATGGTGGCGCCCGGGCTGCTGACGGCTGCCTCGCTTGATGCCGTGCGAGCATCGATTCGTCCGGGCGTGACGACGGGTGAGTTGGATGCGATCGCTGAGAAGGTGATTCGCGACGGCGGGGGTGAGCCGAACTTCGCGATGGTGCCCGGCTACCGTCACACGGTGTGCGCATCCGTCAATGACGAAGTCGTACACGGCATCCCGGGCGATCGGGTTCTGCGGCCGGGCGACATTGTCTCGATCGACAGCGGTGCTCAGCTCGATGGTTTCAATGGCGACAGTGCGTTCACCGTGGTGATTCCGGATGCCTCACGCCCCGAGCTGGTCGCCGAGCGTGAACGCTTGAACGAGGTGACGCGGATGTCGCTGTGGCACGGCATCGGGGCGCTCGCCTCCGCGAAGCACCTGGGTGACGTGGGGGCCGCAATCGAGGACTACGTGCGCTCGCAGGGCCGCTTCGGCATTCTCGAGGAGTACGTGGGCCACGGCATCGGGCGCTCGATGCACGAGGAGCCGACCGTATTCAACTACCGCACGCGCGACAAGGGCGCGGCGGTGAAGCCGGGGCTGTGCGTCGCGATCGAGCCGATGATCACCGCGGGCACGATTGACACCGATGTTCTCGCGGACGACTGGACCGTCGTCACCTCTGACGGGTCGATGGCGTCGCACTGGGAGCACTCGGTCGCGGTGCACGCCGACGGCATCTGGGTTCTCACCGCCGCTGATGGCGGAGCGGGCGAGCTTGCCGCCCTTGGTGTGACGCCGGTGCCGATCTACTGACCGGAACCGTCGACCGAGACGGCCGACGGCGCTGGGGTCGCACGGCGGTCAGAAATGACCGCCGTCTTGAGTTCCACCGCGCGGGTTGGCGTAAACGGCCTCAATACCATAAGATTGATCTTTGGCGTCGGGGCTTGGCTACTGCCGTGCCTGAGAACGCCGCACATCCATCCGCACGACTGGCAGTCGGGCAATCCTAATG
>DAOMOV010000070.1:0-9357 GCA_035444505.1 Terrimesophilobacter sp. | reverse complement strand
CCGCTCATGCTGACGGGCGGGGCGGTGAGGGTGCCCCGGTCGTCCACGCTGACCTGGGTGCCGTCGCCCGCGAACACGGTGACGGGGTGCGGCGGACGGTACACGGTGGTGGGGTTCAGCGGGGGGAGCCTGCCGGGCCAGGGACGCTCGGGGGAGCGGGTGTGCAGCATCCGCTCGCCCCACGGTGTGTAGTGGACGCGGTCGGTGACGCTGCGGCCACCGCTGACCTGTGCGGTGACGACGGCGCTGTGGCCGAGCATGGACTGCAGGCGGGAGAGGGCGTGGTGGATGCGCTCGTCGGGTCCCCGCCCCCAGAGCCCGGCCTCGTGGCTGCCGATGGGGTCGACGGTGTGGGGGCTGAGGGTGATGCGGGTGATGCCGCTGCTGAGTCCGGTTTCGGTGCTGCCGCCCTGCAGCTGCCAGCGCACCCGGTCGACGGTTTCGGCGGGGGTGAAGGACCTCGGGTGCAGCCAGGTGCGTTCGGAGTGCTCCCCGCGCTCGCTCTCGAGCTGAACGGTGAGTGCGGTGCAGACGAATTTCGCGCGGGTGAGCTGGTCGATGAAGCGGTCGGCGGTGGCGCGCACGGCGAAGGCGACCTGGTCGAGCAGCAAGAGGGCGGGTTCGAGGTGCAGGATGGTGTCGAACTCGGGGGGCGGGGTACGAGGGTGAGCGGGTCTGGAGTCGAGGCCTGCTGCGAGGGCGTGGAGGCGGGTGCCCTCGGGCCCGAACCGGTCGAGCACGTGGGCGGTGTCGAGCGCGGCGAAGTCGCCGAGGGTGTAGACGCCCAGGCGCCGCAGGAGGGTGGTGAGGCTGTCGGTGCTGTTGTTTTCAGTGTCGAGCACGGTGATGGGCAGGGGGGCGAGGAAGGCGGCGGCATCGCCTGCGGGCACGATTCTGATGCGCTGCGTGCCGGTGGGCCCGGTACCGGTGGTGTGGGTGGCTCGGGCGGCGTGAAGCGCAGTGAAGACGCCGTCGGCGACACCGACGCGACCGCCGGGGATGCCGAGCGCATCGACGTGGTCGAGCAGCCAGAGTGCGGCTTCGTCTTCACCGCCGTAGTAGCGCGCGGGGCCGCGGGCGCGGATGACGCACACCCCTGGTCGTAGGGCGTGCACACCGGTGACGGCTTCGTCGAGGGCGCTGAGTACTGGTTCGAAGGCGCGGGCGTCTTCATCGGCACGGTAGGGCTGCACGTGCAGCTGGGGGCAGCGGGCCTGGGCTTCGCGCAGGCGGAGGCCGCGCTGCACGCCGTGGCTGCGGGCGGCACTGTTGCTGGCGCGGATGCGGTTGGCGTCGAGCAGGGCGATGGGGCTGCCCGGGTCGAGCTGGTGAGTGCGGGCGGCGGCAGTGACGGGCCAGTCGGGACACCACAGGGCGAGCACCCGCTGGGGTGCGCGGGTGTGCGCGTGCGGGCTCGTGGTGGTCCGTTTCATCCGTTCATTATCGAATGTATGTTCTATTCTTGCAACGCGGATGCCGCCCGCAGGCGCGTGACGGTGGCGAGCGGGGCACCGGTGTCACGCACGGTGAGCGAGGCATCCGGCAGCCAGAGTCTGGCGCTGCGGGGTCGCCCCGCGGTGCGACTGGTGACGGTGACGGTGGCTTGACGGGCCTGCAGGTGGCCGTGGCCGGCGCCGATGCCGTGCCAGTGCGTGTCGTGGAGGCTGAGCATCGCCTCACTGTGCGGCCAGGTGCCGAGCACGATGAGGGTGGTGCCGCGTCGACGGAGGCGGGCGGCGAGGCGGCTGATGCTGATGTCGCTGGCCCGCCGGGGCGGTTTGGTGACGACGATGCTCATGGCGTCGGCGAGAGCGGCGGTGACGGCGATCCATTGATCGCCGGGGTGGGGCACGAGGGCGAGCCTCTCGAGGTCGATGCCGAAGTCGCGGGCGGCTTCGATGCCGAACTCGGGAACCCCGACGATGCCCGCCCAGGAGCCTGCGGCGCTGGGGGCGGCGAGCAGGGTCATGATGAGGGCGGTGGAGTTCTGCACCGAGTAGACGGCGCCTTGGCGCAGCGCACCGCCGGGCAGGAGACGGGCGATGGCAGGATGCGTGGGCAGGGTTCGTGCGTCGGGTTTGGTCTGCTGCAGCTGCTGGATGCGCTGCCGCAGTTCGCGCACGCGCTCGCTCGCGGCCTCCCCGGTGGGGGAGTCGGCGAGGGCGAGCGCGGTGCTTGTCACTCACCCAGTATCGAACATAGGTACGACACTGGCAACACAAGACCTGAGTCGATAGGCGGGCGTCGAGTACCGCCGCAGGCGGTGTATCGAGACCGCCAACGGTGACTACGCCCAAGGATCGATGAGGGCAATGCCGAGCCCGCTGAAGTCTTTGGTGTTGCGGGTGGCAAGGGTCGCACCACGTACGCGACAGATTGCGGCGATCTGGGCATCGGCGAGGCTCAGCGGTCGTCCGGTGCTGTCGGCATGTGCGAGCAGGGCACCACATTCGACTGCCGCGAACTGGTCGAAGGGGAGTACTCCGGCGAGATAGTCGGTGGTGAGCATGTGGTCGAAGGCTGCCACGAGTCTGTGCTGCCTTTTGCCTGTGGGCAGCCGGGCGATTCCGTGGGCGAGTTCAGCGATGACGGTGGCGGTGGTGAAGAGTTGCGCGGTGGGCTGCTGGTCAATCCAGTCGACGACGGTGGTGTCGGGTGATCGCCTCATGGGCTCGGAGAGCACGTTGGTGTCGAGCACGATCATCAGTCGAAGCTAGCGGATCGGGCCTTCTCGTCGCGTGATGTTTCCACATCGGTGAGGTCCAGTCCGCCTGTTTCGGCGAAGAGGGCACGGATGCGGCTCCCCAGTCCGCCTTGAGGGCTGGGTGTCGATACGGCAGCCTCAAGTACGACGCGCACTTCGGCTTCCATGGAGCGCCCGTTATCGCGTGCTCGTTTCTCGATGGCACTCTTCAGCTTCTCATCGAGACCTCGGACGGTGATCGTGGCCATGACACCTCCCAGTGCGCTAGCAATCTGCTAGCACAATGTTACCGCAGGGGGTTGAAGTGCTCCAGCACGGGGTCGGGTTCACCGATGACGGAGCCGGCGAGCAGACGCCCGGTGAGGGGGCCGAGCGCGATGCCCCACATCCCGTGCCCGCCGCCGACGAAGACGCGGGGTGACTTGGTGGGGCCGATGAGGGCGTGACCGTCGGTGGTGACGGGGCGTCCGCCGACCCATTCCTCCTCGCGCTGCTCCCAGTCGATGCCCTGGAAGACGGGGCGGGCGGTGTCGACGAGGAGTTTGATGCGGCGGGGGTCGGGTGCGGCATCCACTGGTTTGAATTCCATCATTCCACCGATGCGGAGCCGGTCGCCGAGGGGGGTGCAGGCGAGGCGTTCGTGGGGAAAATAGATGGGGTGGGAGGGTATGACGTCGGGTTTGACGCTGAAACTGTACCCGCGGCCCGCCTGCACGATGGCTTTCACACCGAACTTGCGGGTGAGGGTGCGCAGCCAGGCACCGGTGGCGATGACGACGGCGTCGCCGGACGCGGTTTCTCCGGTTCTGGAGACGGCTTCGGCTCCATCGCCGGTGTCGCGCACGTCGACGACGTCGAACCCGGTGGTGATGGTGCCGCCGCGCTGCCGCACGGCGTCGGCGAGGGATTCAGCGTATTCGGGCGGGTTGATGAACCACTGGTCGCGGAGAAGCACCCCGGCCTTGACGTTCTCGCTGAGGGTGGGTTCGATGGCGCGGAGCTCATCGCCGGTGACGAGGTCGTAGTCGGTGACGCCGCCGCTGGCGCGGACGACCTCGAATTCGTGGAGGAGCCCCGCACGGTCTTTCTCCTGGCGGAACCCGGCGAGGAAGGGGTCGGCGGGCATGACGTGGCCTGTGACTCCGCCGTTGGTGAGCTCGTGGAATGCGTCGAGGGCGAGGGGGTTCACTTTGGCAAAGATGCTGATGGATTTCTTCCACCGTTTGGGGAGTGCGTGCCAGGCGAACCCGCTGAGGAAGGGGATGAGCGCGGGGTTCATGGGCACGTAGAGGGGGGAGGTCGGTTTGACGAGCTGCCACGGGCCGGCGACGAGCATGCTCGGTTCGCCGAGGGGGAGGGTCAGAGCGGGGGTGATCCAGCCGGCGTTGCCCCACGAGGAGCCGGCCGCAACGCCGGTGCGGTCGACGATGGTGACGTTGACACCGTGCTCTTGGAGGTGCCAGGCGGTGGCGAGGCCGATCATGCCTGCACCGATGATGACGACGTTTTGTGGCTTCATGGTGTCCACTGTAGTCCCGCCGCTTGCTTCGGATTTCGTTGTATCGGCACCGGTTTGCTGTGCTTTCCGGATGCAATGGTCATGCTTTCTGCGATTTCGTGCGTGTTTGTGGGGTTTGGGGCGTGCTTTCGGTTTCTTCGCTGGAATGTTGCGGCGGGGTGTGCTGTTGTTGTGGACATGACTGCAGACACTGACACCACTAGCTCTGACACCACTGACCAGTTCTCGCTTGTGCATGTTCCTGAGGAGAGCACGTTCGAGATCCGTGACGGCGACAACGCGGCGGGCACCGCCCACTACGTGCAGGGGGAGTCGAGTCGCACCTTCGACCACACGGTGGTGCTGCCGGAGTATGGCGGGCAGGGCTTGGCGGCGAAGCTGGTGCGTTTCGCCCTGGACAACACGGTGGCAGACGGGCAGCGCATCACCCCGGTGTGCAGCTACGTGCAGGCGTTCGTGCGCAAGAACCACGAGTACGACGAGCACGTCGACTGGCCTGAGGGCGTCGCGGCGGAGTAGTCAGCGTCGCACGGTGACCTGCTCGCCGATGAGGGTCTGTGCCGTATCGGTGGGCATGTCACTCTGGGAGTGCAGCGTGGCGACGATGCTGTGCCAGTGGACGTCGATGGGGAGGCTGGTTTCGCAGTTGAAGCGCCACGTGTCGTAGGGGTTCTCAAACGGCGGTGGGTCGAGTTTGGCGGCGACGGATGCTCATGGGCTCACGCTACAGCAGCCCCGACGCGAGGAAGAAGATCGCCAAACCGTGCGTCAACGTTGATGCGACAAGCCCGAACCGGCGGTAGATGAACGCGCACGCCAGGCCCTCCACGGTGACGAACAGCAGTACGGGCCACCCCAGATCGGTCACCGTCGTCGCCAAGAAGATGTGTGCCACTGCGAACAGCAGGCCCGACAGCACCGCCGCCCGCACACTCGACATGCTCCCCTCGAAGTGGCTCTGCAGGAATCCGCGAAACAGCAGCTCCTCCACGAAGTTGCCCGCCAGCGCCATCAACAGCAGCGCCGGAAGCAGAGCCGCCGCGACCGCACCCCCACGCGCATCCAGCGGTGCGCCCAGACCCACCAGCACGAACGGTGCCGCCACTGCCACGCCACCCAGGATCCCCACCAGGTACGGCTTCCACGAGCCCAGATCGCCCCACCGCACCAGCACCCGCAGCTCTGGCACCCGCAGCAGGAGCAGCGCCACCACACCCGACATCACGCCCAGGCTCACGAGCACGAACCAGTCGTCAACGAAACGCAGAAACAGAGCCGGAAACTCGACACCGAAACTCCACACACCCACCGGGGTCATCGCATCCCGCAGCACCACGAAACCCGCGATAAGCACCCCGATGCGCGCCAGCACCTGAGCGGGGGGGAGCACAAAGAACACCACCGCCACCAGAACCAGCGCCGGCGCCACCCGCAGCGAAAGATCCAGTATCAACTCCACGGGGCAACCCTAGCTGGGCTAAGCCTTTCGGATGTCTCTACGATGAGGCTTTGGTAGTGTGCCGACATGAAGGGCCAGGCACTTACGTGGATGATCGGTGGCGTCAGCCTCATCATCTGCGGTGTGCTCTCATTGGTCCAGTTCACGTTCCCGGGCTTTGCCCTACAGGCGGTCGCGTCGCTGACTCGCACGGTGCTGTTTGCTGCAACAATGGTGATCCTCAGCATCGGGCTCTCCCGCGATTCGTCAGTCGTGGGCCGTCGCCCAGCTGGAGTCATCGCCATGGTGGTGCTCGGCATCTGGCCCATCGCCCAGATGACCCTCTACCAGAACCTCGCGAACACGCCGCGGGAAGGGGATACGGCACTGATGATCCTCGGGATAGCGACACTGGTTGTGCCGACGGTAGCAGCCATCACGGCGGCGATACAGGTCGTGCTCGCCAAGACCGTCCCGCCGCCGTGGCACCGGGCACCCCTGTGGGTGGTCGGCGTCGCGATCGTGCTCTACTTTGGCCCGCAAGTACTCGTCTACGCGGTAGGTGTGGCAAGCACCCAGGCGCTCGCGGGCCTAGTGATCGGCTCGGCAACACTCGCCTACCTCATCGTCACCGCAGGGCTCGGCGCGATAGCCGTGGCACTCGCGCTGCGGGCGCATTCACCAACCAGCCCGCGTCACAGCCCGACAGCTCTTTGACGTCGACGCTTGCCCGCGAACTACGAGAACCGCACGCGCGATGACCACTCTCGACACGTCGGCAACTGGGCAGATTTCGGACCATCTGTAGACTGACACATTGGGAACCATGATTTGAGGTACCGCATGTCAGAGTTGATTCAGACAGTCGCAGGCTCCAATTCTGCCCCATTCGCCGGTGCACAGGTTGTAGCGCGAATCCGACACCTACTCATCGCAGCGGGGCTCGCTGCACTCGTTTACACGATGCTCATGGCTTCAAGCAAGGGCTACTGTGCAGGGGGCATTCGGGCTGACGGCACCTTCATAGATTCCGCAGGCAACATCGTCGCCACGGCACCCCCGTGCATCCAGTTGACGCTTCGCCCGAGTCTCCTGATCTACCTCGCGATCGCGGTGATCGTGGTCGGCAGCCTCACGATCGTCCTCCGCCGCGCCAGAAGCCAAGCGGATGCCCTCAACTACCTCAACCGTGGCGCCATCGTCATCGGGATTCTTGTCATCGCGTCGATCATCATCGCGCAAACCTGGTTCCTAGCGATCCCCATCACAGAATGGGACGGATCCAGCGCATTCTTATACCCATTCCCGTTCGGTGCCATCGATGTCGTGCGAACCTCAATGGTTCCGTGACCTCACAAACACGACCACCGCACCAACCAGCAGAGCAAGGCCAATCATCAGCGGCACGAGCGGCACCCAACTGGTCTGTTCCAGCACGAACTCTTGGCCATCGACGGTGTAGCTGCAGATCACCCCGAACGGGAACGACGTGAGCACCCCGGACACGTCGTCGACCATCTCCTGAACCTGGGCGCTCACAAGATGGACGCAGTGCATAGTCGGGCCGTCCTTCTTGACAAGCGACAACGCGAAAAGCCCAAACGAGAACAGCGCCAAAGCGCACAACGCCGCAACGCGGTGTACACGTTCCGTCACCATGCCTCCACCCATTCACGACCGCGTTGCAGAGTCAAGCAACCATGCCGAAACGCAGGAGATCCCGGATGCTCGGGCCATCGGTGGTGTCGAGACGATCGCTGCACGATCCCTCAACCACCTGAACGCAAGATGTGTGTCCGAGGGGGGACTTGTCCCCACGGTGCCGCCGACACAACGCTTGCGCGTTGCGCCGGACTGCGCCGCGTGGGCCCACCCCAAGGAGGCCCAAGGAAACCCCTCGAACAAAACAAAAATGGCCCCCGCGGGACCATTTTTATTTTGTGTCCGAGGGGGGACTTGAACCCCCACGCCCTATACGGGCACTAGCACCTCAAGCTAGCGCGTCTACCAATTCCGCCACCCGGACAGGGTGCGTGCTGAACCCAGCACCGACCATCGAGAATAGCATGAGCCAACCCGCGCCAACGCACCAACAGGTACCGTAAGAGCATGACTGCCAACCCCGACGAGATCCAACTCGACGACACTGCGACAGCCGCGCGAGACCTCATCCGCATCGACACCACCAACTGGGGCAACGGCAAGTCCAACGGCGAAGCAGAAGCCGCCGAATACGTCGCCGCACGGCTCGCCAAACTCGGGCTCGACCCCCAGATGTTCGAGAGTGAGAAAGGGCGCGTCAGCGTCGTTGCGCGGGTGGAGGGGCACTACGGGCGAGGTCTCGATACGCTGACTTCGTCGGCTACTCGACCAGCGGACTCGGGGGAGAGGCCCGCGCTCGTCGTGCACGGCCACCTCGATGTCGTACCTGCAGACCCCGCCAACTGGAGCGTCGACCCCTTCGAGGGCGTCATCAGAGACGGCATGCTGTGGGGCCGCGGCGCCGTCGACATGAAGAACATGGATGCGATGATCCTCACCAGCATCGAAGGCATCCTCGGCAGCGGTAAGCAGCCCGCCCGCGACCTCGTCATCGCCTTCTTCGCCGACGAGGAGGACGGCGGAGCTCGCGGTGCTGGCCACGTCGTCGACAACCACCCCGACGTGTTCGCCGGCGCCACCGAAGCCATCAGCGAAGTCGGCGGCTACAGCATCGACCTCGGCGGCACCCGCAGCTACCTCATTCAGACCGGCGAGAAAGCACTCGTCTGGGTCAAACTCATCGCTCGCGGCACCGCCGCCCACGGGTCCCGCCTCATCCACGACAATGCCATCACCAAGCTCGCCACCGCAGTCGCCGCCCTGGGCACGCACCAGTGGCCGATCCACCTCACCGACACCACCACCGCACTCCTCGGCGAGATCGCCCGCATCATGGGCACCGACCCCAAAAAGGTCAGCCCCGACGAGCTGCTCCTCAGCACCGGCAACGCCGCAGGCTTCCTCCTCGCCACACTCCGCACCACCAGCAACCCCACCCTCCTGACCGCCGGATACAAGCACAACGTCATCCCCGACACCGCCGAAGCACTCATCGACATCCGCACCATCCCCGGCCAGGAAGACACCGTGCTCGAGCAGGTTCGCGAACTCGTCGGAGACGGCATCGAGGTGCACACCGTCGTGCGTGACATCGGACTCGAGACCCCCTTCCGGGGCCCACTCATCGACACCATCACCGAGACCCTGGGCCGCCACGACCCCGGCGCGCCGATACTCCCGTACCTGCTCTCCGGCGGCACCGACAACAAAGCCCTCAGCAGACTCGGCATCACCGGCTACGGCTTCGCACCCCTCCAGCTTCCCGCCGACCTCGACTTCGCCGGCATGTTCCACGGCGTCGACGAACGCGTGCCCCTCGACGCACTAGCATTTGGCAAGCGGGTGCTCACCGACCTGCTCCTCCACTACTAGCCGTCGCCGGTCAGCAACCAGCCACCAACCGAAAGCACCACCGTGGGATTACTCGAGGCACTCATCCTCGGCCTCATCCAGGGCCTCACCGAATTCCTACCCATCTCCTCCAGCGCCCACCTGCGCGTCTTCGCCTCACTCTTCGGCTGGGACGAAGACCCCGGTGCTGCGTTCACCGCCATCACTCAGCTCGGCACCGAGGCCGCCGTCATCGTCTTCTTC
>DAOMOV010000069.1:5207-9388 GCA_035444505.1 Terrimesophilobacter sp. | reverse complement strand
CTGCGGGTGCTGCTGTAGGCGCCGGTGCGGACATCCCGGAGCTCATCGAACCCCACGGGCCGCCTGAGGGGGCACCCGGGACGATGCCCGTGAGCAGTGTTTTCGACCAGTTCATCGCCGAAGCGGGGCTCGCTGAAGAGGTGGTCGAGGTCGGTGTTGAGAGCACGGATGCCTCGCAATTCGACACGGGCGAGGCGTTTCCCTTGTCCGTGTATGACCCCGGCGAAGAGGTGCCTGAGACGATCGACCTGGAGTCGCCGCGGGCATTCAGGGTCGAGCTCGCCGGTGTCGAGCCGAGCCCGATCGAGCAGCGAGTGGGACGGTCGACGCGACTGTTCTGGATCTGGTTCGCCGCGAACTCGTCCGTCATCAGCGTGGGTCTCGGCGCGGTGATCTTCTCGCTCGGCGTGAGCCTGAGGCAGGCCATCATCGCGACACTCGTGGGTGTGAGCATCTCCTCACTGCCCCTGGGCATCGGGGCGCTCGCGGGTAAGCGCAGCGGTCAGCCGACGATGGTGGTCTCGCGGGCGACGTTCGGACTGATGGGCAACATCCTGCCCGCCCTTCTTGCTTTTCTGACCCGAGTCTTCTGGGGCGCGGTTCTGCTGTGGCTCTTCACGCTGGGTCTGGCGGCGGTCAACGATTCCACGGGCCTGCTCGATCTCGACGGCGCGACGCTCAGCTACGCGACGCTCGGTGCTGGCGTACTGCTCACCGGTGTGATCGCGTTCTTCGGGTACGGACTCATCGCCCGTGTGCAGGCGGTGCTGACGATCGTGTCGTCGGTTCTCGTCGTGGGGTTCATCATGCTGAGTTGGCCCACTGTCGACCTTCGGGCGGCGATGCGCGTCGCTGACGGTGACTGGACGCTTGTTGCGACGGGCGCGGTGCTCGTGTTCAGTGTGGTGGGGCTCGTGTGGGCTATGAGCAGCGCGGACGTGGCCCGCTACCAGTATCCGCATTCCTCGGGCGCCGGTTCCATGCTGTGGTCGTGGGCGGGCGCAGCCCTGCCCGCGTTCCTGCTGGTCGGATACGGGTCACTGCTCGCGGCATCCGACCCCGAGCTGCTCACGGGGCTGCTCGAGGAGCCGATGGAGACCCTCACGGTGCTTATACCCGCGGTGTACGTGTACCCGATGCTCGCGGTGCTGGGGCTCGGCCTGCTGTCGGGTGCGGTCGTGACGATCTACTCGGGCGGGTTCGCGCTGCAGGCGGTCGGGCTGCGTGCCCCTCGCTCGATCGTGGTGATCGTCGTGGCGGTGCTCACGGGCGCAGCGGCTGCTGGCGTCCTGGTCGCGGTGACCGGGTTCGATGGGTTGGTGCGCGACCTGGCAACGACGATCGCGGTTCCGGTCGCAGCGTGGGTGGGTGTGTTCTCCGCCGAGTTGATGATGCGCTCGCGTCGCTTCCACTCGCCCTCGCTCGTGCAGCGAGGCGGGGTATACGCGGACGTGCGCTGGCTGAACCTCGCGACGCTGATCGTCGCGACCGTGGTCGGGTTCGCATTCACGGACGCCGCGGCGTCGTGGCTGTCGTGGCAGGGCTTCGGCTGGGGTCTCGTCGGCTTCGAGCCTGACTCGGTGATGGCCGGCACCGATATCGGAGTGGTCGGTGCGCTCGTGCTGGCGCTGCTCGTGACGGTCGCGGCGGGCAAGCCGGGCATCAATGCGCAGGAGCGGGGCGAGCGGGCACAGTCGGGCGAGGTCGACGTGCGCGACGCCGAACCTTCCGATCCTGAGCCAGCCGCGGTGAGTCGCGAATTAGACTGGCCGGATGGCGAAGCCCCCAACGACCCTCGCTGACGTTCTCGCTGTTGCGGAGGAACTCTGGCCACTCAGTGGCGCCTCGGAGTGGGATGCCCCGGGCCTGGTGACGGGTGACCCGGCGGCGGTGGTGTCGAGCATCCGCCTGTCTGTGGACGCGGTGGCGGCCACCGTCGACGAGGCGATCGAGGCGGGCGCTGACCTGCTCATAGCGCACCACCCTCTGCTGCTGCGCGGGGTGACGACCGTTGCGGAGGACCGCTACAAGGGGGCGATGATTGCGCGGCTGATCCGGGCGGGCTGCGCCCTTGTGTCGGCGCACACGAACGCGGATGTCGTGGAGTCGGGTACCTCGGCGGTGCTGGCGTCGCGCCTGGGGCTGGTCGGTGCGGAGCCGATCGTGCCGGGGGAGGTGCCGACCAGGGGTCTTGGTCGTGTGGGTCGCCTGGAGCGCCCGGTGACGCTGGGTCGCCTTGCGAGCATGCTGGCGGAGCTGCTGCCGGCGACAGCGAGTGGTGTGCGTGTGGCGGGCGATTTCGAGCAGCCGGTTCGGTCGGTCGCGCTCTGCGGTGGTGCCGGTGACAGCCTGCTGTCGGAGCACGCGGTGCTGGGGGCGGATGTCTACATCACGAGCGATCTGCGACATCACCCCGCGAGTGAGGCGCGGGAGAACGCGCGCATCGCAGGCGGCCCGGCGCTGATCGATGTGTCGCACTGGGCGAGTGAGTGGCTGTGGCTGGAGTCGGCCGCTGAGGGGCTTCGCGCGGCGCTGCCGGGCGTGTCGGTGTCGGTGAGTGATGTGCGCACGGATCCGTGGGATTTTGTGGTGATGCAGTGATCGTGTCGGTTCGAGTGGGGGTGTGCTGGTGAAGGCGAGTCCTGAGGATCAGGCGAGGCTGTTGGATCTTGCGGCGCTGGATACGCGGGAGCAGCAGTTGAGTCATCGGGCGAAGTCACTGCCCGAGCTCGCCGAGCTCGCTGAGTTGGAGACCTCGACCGCTGAGGTGCGTGCCCTCCTGCTGGCGCAGACGGGGGAGCGTGAGGACACGGAGCGGGAGTTCGGCCGCATCGAGTCCGACGTGGAGGTCGTGACGACGCGGATCGCGCGCGACACGGAGCGCCTCGAGTCGAGCTCGTCGGTGAAGGATGTTGCCGGCCTTGAGCTGGAATTGGCATCGTTGCGCACGCGCTTGGACAACCTTGAGGACATGCAGCTGACCCTCATGGAGCTGCTCGAGGAGCGGGAGAAGACGGAGCAGGGGACGCGTCAGGAGTTCGAGGAGTTTCAGTCGCGGGTGGCGGATGCATCGGCGCGGCGTGATGCGGCGCTGGCGGAGATCGAGGCTGAGCGCGCAACGGTCACCGACGACCGGGGAAAGCTCGTTGCGGTGCTGCCGGCGGAGCTGGTGGCGCTGTATGAGAAGCAGCGGGAACGCTACGGGGTGGGTGCGTCCCACCTGCGTGGCGGGGTGTCGAGTGCGAGCGGGGTGACGCTGCACGAGAGCGATCTGGCGGCCATCCGTGCTGCGGCGCCGGATGATGTGGTGCTGTGCCCGTCGAGCAACGCGATTCTGGTGCGCACTTCGGAGTCGGGCCTGTAGTGGCGCGGGTGCTGATCGTGGAGGCCGATGGGGGCTCCCGCGGCAACCCGGGGCTTGCGGGCAGTGGTTCTGTGGTGATCGATGCGGCCACGGGGGAGGTGCTTGCCGAGGTGGGGCGCTACCTGGGTCAGGCGTCGAACAATGTGGCGGAGTACACGGCACTGATCGAGGGTGTGCGACGGGCGTTGCAGCTGGATGCGGATGCCGAGTTGTACGTACGCATGGACTCGAAGCTCGTGATCGAGCAGATGTCGGGCCGGTGGAAGATCAAGCACCCCGACATGGCGGAGCTGGCGGCTGTGGCGCGTGGACTGCTGACGGGCACCCCGGTGCGGTTCGAGTGGATTCCGCGGCTGCAGAATGCGCGGGCGGATGCGGTCGCGAACCGTGCGATGGACCTCCGCGCCGACTTCGGCTAGTAGAATCGGGTGCGAATGGGTCGGCAAGACGGTCGCGTCGCGCAGTACTGCGCGCCGAGGAACGTCCGGGCTCCGCAGGGCAGGGCGGTGGGTAACACCCACTCGGAGCAATCCGCGAGCAAGTGCAACAGAGAGCAGACCGCCCCCGGTCTCGGCCGGTGGTAAGGGTGAAAGGGTGGTGTAAGAGACCACCAGTGGCCCGAGTGATCGGGTCAGCTGGGTAAACCTCGCCCGGAGCAAGATCAACAGGGAGCGCCAAGGTAGCCCGCCGAGTTCCCGGGTGGATCGCTAGAGGGTCACGGCAACGTGGCCCCGAGATAGATGGCCGTCCAGCACCCCAGGGTGTGGACAGAACCCGGCGTACCAGCCGGCCCATTCACCATCTTTCAGACCGAGGC